>DUOS01000045.1 GCA_012838745.1 Treponema sp.
CCCCACTTACTCGCAGCATAACCCATTGGAATTGCCGAAAGCACCGAAGCAACAGCAACCATACCCATTGCAAGTGGCCCCTGCCCGGTAGTCAGATTAAAAGAATTTATGCTGAATTCGGTTAAAAAAGGAACAACACCCTGATATCCTACAAACCATAAAAATAAGCTTATCAGTATAAGAAATCCGCTTTTGTCTTTTGCAGAAAAAACCAACGCCATGCTATGAAAAAAAGGCTCTGTACTCTTTTCTTGTGTTTCGTCTTGAATACGGGAATCTTTTTCCCGTACAAATATCATTAAGAAAACCACCGCAATTAGAACAAAAAGCCCAGCTGCCGGAAAAGCAAGACGATCCCGAGTTGCACCGAGAAAGGGTAACACGATATCGACATCCATCAACCGCGCAAGAAAGAGGGTTCCTACAATAGCGGCTATATTCCCCATAGTATTGATAACACCATTTGCCTGTGAACGGTATTGACCAGGAATGGTATCAGGCATAAGAGCGACGATAGGGCCTCTCACCGATTGTTTAAAAAGGTTGAGAAAAACGAGGAGGATAATGAGTGCTGCAAGTGAATATTCTGCAGCGTAAGGTATAGCTCCAAAGGTTAAGGCAGAAAGCGGTAACAAAAAAATAATCCAGGGCATACGCCTGCCTATGGAAGTACGAGTACGATCGGACCAAACGGAAACAAGAGGTATGAGAAAAAGAGCTAAGAGATTGTCTAAGGACATTATTGCCCCAACAATAGACTTGTAGGGTATGTATTTTGATAGGAAAATTTGGACATAACTATCATAAAGCGGATCCATCATTCCAACAGTAAAAAACCCGAATCCAATTAGAAAAGTCACGGGAAGATAGGTCCTAAATCCTTTTTCCTGCTTAGTCATGACAACCCCTTTTTATTGAAATTAATAAAATATGAGCTAGTATACCATGGAAGATGGAAATCCTAAAATTAAAAAACCCACCCTTGAGACAATGCTCAAACGGGTGGGCTTTTCGTTAACAGTAGTTCGTTCAGGAAGCGTCTATTTCTTTATTAATAGCATCAATTAATTCTGACAACACAAGGGGTTTTCTAAAGAATTTGTCTGCTCCAAGAGCATACATTTCCTTTTCAAGAGACACATCGCTTAGTGCAGTAATAACGATAACAAAGGGTTTACCAAATGCATTATCTGTTTTGATCCGCTTACATATTTCTTGACCATTAACACCAGGTAGCGCAAGATCAAGTAATACAAATCCTGGCTTTTTTTGCACTAGTTGCGCACCAGCATCAAAGCCATCAAAAGACTGCAACACCGCCATTTCTGCTAGGTTTTTTTTAACGTACGTAGCAATTGCATTGTTAAGACCGGTATCATCGTCAATGATAATAAGACTTTTCCAGTTAGCAGAAGATTCTTCGTCAAGCAGATGTTCAGGAACTCTCATACCTCGATCACGAATAAACGCAATCAAGTCGTCCTTATACACGCGATACTGGCCACCGGGAGTATTAAACGCCTCAAGATGTCCATTTCGAATCCAATTTATTGCAGTTTGATTAACGACTCCACACATATTAGCTACTTCTAGGGCAGAGAATATCTGAATGCGTTTGTTCTTATTGTTTTTCATAGCGCCTCATAATTAATATACCTCATAATTTGTACAGTCTCAAGTATCTTTGTTTCGTTGAGCACTTTTAATATATTTTGAAATAAGTTTTGTTGAAAAACCCGCACGATTAAGAGAAACAGCGAGTTTAATTCCGCTTTTCCCCCGCCTTTTTAATTTTTCTATTGCTTTTTGGCAAAGAGTTTCCTCATCATTAACGAGAAAAAGTTCATTTACTGCTTTTTTCGCCGTTTCATAGGCAATTCCACGGTTTTGCAAAGCAGCAAGAAGCTTACTAGGTCCTTCTGCCTTATGGAGTAATCGGCTTCTCAGCCAAGCTTCACAAAATCGTGCATCATCGAGATAACCCTTACTTTCGAGGTAATCAAGAGCATACGAAGTTTCACTGGGTAAAAAATCTTTTTTTCTCAGCTTTAATTCAAGTTGTTTTCTGCAGTGCTCTGCACGAGCAAGATAGGTCATGGCTGATTTTTCTGCAAGCCAAGCCCGTGCCCCTAAAAAAAGGGTGTCGAAATCTTCGGAAGTTAAACTGATGTTAGGAAAGACAAGACGTTCCAAAAGAGTTGGAACATATTCATCACGTACAAAAAAAGAAGGACCTTCTTCCGGATATATTTTGAGAATACCCGGTGAGGTCCAGTCTATTTTAGCACAGAAAAACGCAGTATTAGCGCTTGCTGAACTGGAATTTTCGTCTTGCACCGCGCTGACCGTATTTCTTGCGTTCAACCATGCGAGAATCGCGAGTGAGCATGCCATTAGCCTTAAGCGCGCCACGATTATCAACATCAACTTGAGTAAGAGCACGAGCAATGCCGTGTCTGCAAGCCCCGGCCTGTCCGTTAAGACCGCCACCGATAACTGTTATAACAATATCAAACTTTGTATCGCTTGCAGTAACCATAAGTGGCTGACGAACAGTTTGAACCTGTTCAGGGGTCACGAAGTAGGAGGCTATTTCTTTGTTGTTAACCTGAAGTTTTCCGCTACCTTCGCGGATAAACACACGGGCAATGGCAGTTTTTCGTCGGCCTGTTCCCATTCCGATATTTTTTATCACCTTAAATTCTCCTCATTAGACTTCTACAACTTGCGGGTTTTGCGCAGTGTGGGGATGTGCTTCACCGGCATATACCTTGACATTGGTCAACAACTTACGTCCCAAAGATCCATTGGGAAGCATGCCCTTGATTGCTAGCATAACCGGCCTAGTAGGATGGCGCTCAATGAGTTTAGCAAAGGTCACGGTACGAAGCCCGCCAACGAAACCGGTATGATGATGATACAATTTCTTGTTCGTCTTGTTACCGGTTACAATTGCCTTGTCTGCATTGATAATGACAATATAGTCACCCATTTCCTGATGAGGTGCGAAGGAAACTTTATGCTTTCCTCGCAACATTGCAGCTGCTTTAGCTGCAACACGTCCAACTGGCTTGCCTTGTGCATCAATCACAAACCAATCTCGTTTAGCCTCTTGTTCATTTACAAAAATTGTCTTCATATACATACCTTACGATAATAAATCTGTTATCAACGATAAACGTTGTAATACGCAGATAATGTGGGTTATTTACTATAGAAAAAAGCACCACCTGTGTCAATAGCCGCTAAGCGGGTATTTAAGGTTGGACTATTCGCCCTTGGTACCACTTGCCTTTGCAGCAGCTTCTTCTTTTTTAGCTTCCTGTTTGTCTTTGAGATCGGCAATCCCAATAAATATAGAAACAAGACCGATAAAAGCCGCAAGAATTGGCATACAACCGCGCAAGAAAAGGAGAATATCACTTCCCCAACCAAGACCAAAACCAATGAGCTCCGGCGGGAGCGATGCAAAAACTGTAAAGAATATTAATAGTATCCCTACTATCAAAGCAACCATTAAAGGCCTCCTGTTGATACATAAACGCTTAAATTATTTTCTCACACTTCCTGCCTATGGTCAACTCGATTGTGTTTCGCTATACTTTCTGCTTATGAACTCACCTGTCAGGCAAACAACCCGCCCTGTTATTTCAGCATCCCTACTTCGAAGCGCATTTTCAGTAACCTTGCCGGTGCTTTTCGGGTATTTTGCCATAGGCATTCCCTTTGGCCTTATCCTAGTAAAAGCGGGATACCCGTGGTGGCTCAGCCCGATTATGAGCATACTCATGTATGCTGGCGCAGGGCAGTATGTAGCAGTGAGTCTTTTCGCTGCCCGCCTACCCCTACCAACTATGATTGTAACCATGCTCATGGTTAACATTCGCCACATTGTATATGGGATTTCTCTCACAGAAAAATTTAAAACTGTTGGACGCTGGAAACCCTATCTTATTTTTTCCCTTACTGACGAAACCTATGCCTTACTCACCGGAGTTACCGTTCCCAAAAATATGAATCCCGGTGCTTTTTACGGTTCAATCGCAGTAATGAATCATCTGTATTGGATTATTGGCTCCCTTGTGGGAGCGATTGCCGGCGAAATGATTCCGTTTTCCTTTGTTGGCGTGGACTTCGCCCTCACTGCGTTATTTGCCGTGCTTTTAATAGATCAACTTCGCCGCAGCAAAGATTATGTGCCAGCAATAATCGGCGGGTGTTGTGCAGCTGGAGCACTAATACTTATTGGACCGGGCAACATGCTCATTGCCGCACTCACAGGAAGTATTGCGGTACTCATGCTAATCAGAGGGGGGCGCCAGTGATATCCACAACAGAAGCCCTTGTCGCGGTAGGCTGTTTTGCTGCGATTATTTTTGCAACACGTCTTTTTCCCTTTGTTCTTTTTTCACGTAGAGACCCACCAAAGATCATACAATTCATTGAAAAACACATACCGCCAGCCGTTATGGCGATTCTCGTCATTTATAGTTTGAAAGACATAGACTGGCAACATGCGCCTGGGGGCATCCCGGAACTAGCAGCTCTTGGTGTAGTAACCATTCTGCATTTGTGGAAAAAAAACGCCCTGCTTTCCATATCGGGAAGCACGGCGTTTTATATGATTATACAATCTCTACTCTAGGAATCAGGCGTATTTCTTGGTTACCAGTACCAATGCACCTAAAACCATGAGATGACTGGAGAGGGTGCTAAAATAGCTCAGCAAGCTGGCAGTACTCTGTAGAATAGAACCACTTCCAAACGGACCGATAAAATCCACCAAGATTATATTGATTACCCAGAGAATGATAAAGATAAAAAGGATCATGTCTGTTATACGCAAATCAGTAGTAAAAAGCTCAACAATAAGAAAGAATCCAGCAATGATTTGGCTAATAGATAAAATGATAATCATCACGGTAAGAACTGAGGAATTATTAAAAAGGTCGTTAAACAAACGGACAACCGGTTCCAAATCTCCTGCGCTGGAACTAAGCAGACCGGTTATTCCGCTAACCATTAAAAACAAAGCCACTGAAATTTGCAAAAGTAACACACCAATACTTCTTTTCATACTTCACTCCTATAAACTAGTATATACTTCCCTTATACCTGCTATCGAATGAAAAAGCAAATCTATTATTTTTAAAACCACGAAAATACTTGACACAAACAGTCAAATACCACAAAGTCGAATTTACGCCACGAGGCGTTTTATTACCAAAAAAAAGGGGTGGATGCAGAGTGAAAGGATGTGACATAAGCATAGAGAATGTTTCAAAATCTTTTGGTACGTTTCATGCACTTGATAACGTGAGTCTTACCATAAACAAGGGTGAATTTTTCTCCCTTCTCGGTCCCTCAGGGTGTGGTAAAACAACCCTGTTGCGAATTATAGCCGGATTTGAATCCCCTGATGCAGGAATTGTTTGTTTTGACGGTAAAAATATTCTCGAAGTTGCGGCGAATAAACGCCAATCTAACACCGTCTTTCAAAACTATGCCTTATTTCCTCACCTCTCTGTGTACGAAAACATCGCATTTCCCCTACGCCTCAAAAAGCGCCCCAGCAAGGAGATTGACCAGCGAGTTATGGAGTATCTCCATCTCGTTCAGCTTGATACTCACCTACAAAAAAAGCCCAACCAACTTTCTGGAGGGCAAAAACAACGCGTAGCTATTGCTCGAGCACTGATTAATGAACCAAGCGTCTTATTGCTAGATGAACCCCTTTCTGCACTCGATGCGAAACTTCGCTCCAATTTACTTATGGAGCTCGATTCAATACATGATAAAATCGGTATCACCTTTATTTACGTTACTCATGATCAAAGCGAAGCTCTTTCTGTTTCAGATCGTATTGCCGTAATGAATCAGGGAAAAATACTGCAGATTGGCACCCCATTTGAAATTTATGAAAGCCCAGCAACTCAGTTTGTTGCAAAATTCATTGGAGAAACCAACCTCTTTGACTCAAGTGTTGTTGAATGCATTCCTTCACCCAACGATGAGTTCATGGTAACCCTCAATGTTCCAGAACTCGGTGAAAAAATTAAGGTAACAGATTACGATGAAACTCAAATAGGCCAGCAAGTAAGTTTTACGGTTCGTCCAGAAAAAGTGCGCATTACCCTAGAAGAACCACCTAAAACTGGCAAAGAGCTCAATATTTTTCACGGTGTTGTTGAAGAACCTATCTACTCTGGGTTTCAGTCAAAGTTTTATGTGAGGCTTGATAACGGAATTCTACTTAAAGTGTTTAAACAACATCAAAACTATTTGGAAGACGGTCCAGAAATTACATGGAAAGACAGTGTCTATGTTTCTTGGAGCGCAAATGATGGATACATTGTAGAGGTGATTAACCAGTGAAAACCAATAAGATGCTTAGCGGGCGAAACTATGGCCCAGCATATAGTTATCCTATGGGCGTATGGTTTTCAATTTTCTTTCTTTTGCCCATACTGATAATTGTAGTATATAGTTTTCTCAAAAAAGGCTTACACGGTGGTGTGGATTGGGAGTTATCGCTTAATGCCTACCGGCAAATGTTCGTTTCCAGTTATGCGAAACTCTTACTCAGAACCCTGTGGGTTACCTTTTTTTCTACCGTTATTTCTCTTTTTATTGCTCTACCTTGCGGTTATGCCATGGCGCGCAGTAAGCACCAAACAACCTTGCTTTTTTTAATTATTATTCCGTTTTGGACAAACTCTCTTATCCGCATAAACGCATGGATCGCTATCTTAGGTAATGAGGGATTTATTAACGTGACACTCCGTAATCTAGGGCTTATTACAGATGGATTGCCACTGCTGTATACACAAAATGCAGTGATCCTTGTGCTCGTTTATATGTACTTACCCTATGCAATTCTGCCAATTTTTACCGCTATGGATAAGTTTGACTTTTCTCTACTAGAAGCGGCGAGAGATCTCGGCGCAACCAAAGCCCAATCCATGCTAAAGGTTCTTATTCCAAACATCCGCTCAGGAATTGTAACCTCAGTTATATTTACTTTTATTCCCATTTTTGGTGCATACACTGTTCCCCTACTCGTAGGCGGCAAAGACTCATACATGATTGGAAATGTGATTGTAGACCAAGTAACTAAGGCCCGTAACTGGCCTCTCGCTTCGGCATTCTCCCTCGTAATAACGGTATTTAGCACAGCCGGTGTTCTTTGGATGATTGGAACGAGCGCACGTGAAGCTGCTCGTAAAAAGAACATGCAAATCAAACAGGAGGTAGCAGTATGAGCAATTCCAACGCAGGGAATCTATATCATCATTTTATTTCACGCCTAACAAAAAAGAAACCTACCTCCGAACAAGCACGCCATGCACGAAGAGCCTTGCAAAATCTACGCCCCTTTTCGATTTCAAACACAGTAATGACCCTAAGCATACTCTTTCTGTTTTTACCACTTGCAGTTATTGTGGTGTATTCGTTTAACCAAGCTAAGGGCATGGTATGGACAGGGTTTTCGATTGGCTGGTATAAAAAACTCTTTTTTAATTCTGACAAATTATGGTCATCATTCGGAAATAGTTTGATTATTGCCTTGTCTTCAGCTGGCTTTGCAACAATTCTGGGAACCCTTGCTGCCATTGGTGTAAATTGGTACCGGTTTAAATTCCGTGCCTATATACAAACCATAAGCTTTCTACCTATGATACTTCCAGAAGTTATTTTGGGTATTTCTATGCTCATTTTCTTCTCTGCGGTTAACATTCCCCTCGGTATGCTAACCATATTCATAGCCCACACAAGTTTTTGCTTACCCTTTGTCTTCCTGATGGTACTTGCACGCCTCGATGAGTTCGATTTTTCTATCATAGAAGCGTCTAGAGATCTTGGAGCAACCGAACGGCAAACCCTCTTTAAGGTAATTATACCGGCAATAATGCCCGGAATCCTTTCGGCATTTCTCATGTCGGTAACACTCTCTTTAGAAGATTTCGTTATCACTTTCTTTGTTTCGGGACCCGGATCTACCACATTGCCTCTCTATGTGTTTTCTATGGTTCGATACGGTATTTCGCCAGTGATTAACGCACTTTCTTTTATTATGATCCTAGGAACCATGGTTATCGCATTTAGCCTCAGGAATTTCCTGAAAAACATAGCTGCATCAAAATAGCTTTTAAAAGAAAAGCATCATACTAATTTAATTTCAAGGAGACCTACTCGTTATGAAAAAATCTGTTTGCATTTTTTCTTTACTCATTACAGGAGCTTTGGTTTTACTCACATTTGGAGTTACCAGCTGTAAAAAGAATACAGGAAACACCCTGTATCTTTATAATTGGACCTACTACACCCCAGACTCCGTTATTGAAAAATTTGAAAAAGAGTTTGGTGTGAAAGTTGTTTACGACGATTATGCATCAAATGAAGACATGTACGCTAAACTCAAGGCGGGCGGCACGGGATATGACATCGTAATTCCATCAGGCGACTATGTTTCTATAATGAAAGACCAAGGAATGCTTCAGGAACTTGATTTATCTAAAATTCCCAACACCCAGTTTATTCGCCCTGAAACTTTGAAAAAGGCCACCTACGATACGACCATGCAGTATTCTATTCCATATTACATGGGAGCAGCAGGAGTCGCAGTAAATACTGAAAAGGTACCAGTATTTGAAGAAAGCTGGAACATTTTTGCACGAAAGGATCTTGCAGGCCGAATGTGTATGATGGACGATATGCGCGAAGTACTAGGCGATGCCCTCGCCTTGCTCGGCTATTCTGTTAATACCACTGACCCTAATGAACTCAATGAAGCCTTCCTCATAGTTAATAATAACTGGAAACCAAACCTAGTAAAATTCGATGCCGAGGGATTTGCTAAATCATTTGCAAGCGGCGAATTCTGGGTTGTTCATGGATATGCAGAAGCTTTCTATGAAGAAATGCCCCCGCAAATGCATAGTAAAATTGCCTTTTTTGTACCAAAAGATGAAGGTGGACCCGGTTATCTTGATAGTTTTTGCATTCCAAAAGGAGCAAAAAATCCTGATCTGGCCCATGAATTCATTAACTTCTTTTTACGCCCCGAAATTTATGCAGAATTTCTTGATGTATTTGGATTCCCTTCAACAATTCACCAAACTTCCGGTGATCTCCAAACCATTACACCCTATTACTCGGCAGAATCACTTGAAAATTGCGAGCTAAAAGAGGACTTAGGAGAATCATTAGAACACTACAATCAATTATGGCAAAGAATACGTTTTACAGAATAGTGCATGTGGGCTATAATTCTCACACACCATGAGCATTGCCCACTTTTACCGAAGTATTATAGAATCCCTGCCAGAAATAATTATTGTGGCAACTCCAGTGACTGTCCCGGAAACGGGACAGACTGATTTTCTTATAGAATACGTTAGTTCAGCCTGGGAACACATTAGCGGTTCGAGTAGAGAATCTATTCTCGGGAAACTCGTCTCCCAAACTATTTATACAAACTCCTCCATACCTTGGGTTGAAATTGCTAAAAAAGCACTCAGCGAAGGTGGCTCAATTAATCAGGACCACTTTAGCGAACTCGTTGAAAAATGGCTCGATATAACAATAATTAAATTAGAAGGCGAACATATTTGCATTAATATCGCCAATATAACTGAATTTAAACAAAGCGAAATTCGCCTTAAACAACAAAACATTCACCTTTCAACGTTAACAGATGAACTAGCTACATCAAAAAACAATCTAAACCTTAAACTAGAAAAGATAAGCACACTCAACCAAAAACTGGAAAAACTTGCCTACTATGATAAACTCACCTCTTTACCCAATCGAACTAAATTTAATGTAATACTCGGTGATATACTTATTGAAGCAAAACGTAAGGGAAGTAAGTTTGCACTAGCGATTTTTGATATTGATAACTTAAAAACTATAAATGATACTAAGGGATACGATGTAGGTGACGATCTTATTCGCCAGATTGCCATGCGGATCTGCTCGTTTCGAAAGGACGGTGTTATTCCTTGCCGGTTTGGAGGCGATGAATTTCTCCTCATCATCAAGAACTACGATCATGACGCAGAATTACTTTACAGTCTTAACCTCATACAGGATTCTTTGCGTAAACCATTTCAATTATTAGATGACGAAATAAACTCCTCGGTTTCTATGGGGGTTGCAACTTACCCAGAAGATGCAGAAAACGTACACAATCTACTAAAATACGCTGATATTGCTTTAAGCGATGCTAAACGCCGAGGAAAAAACACAATTTCTCTCTTTCATTCAATGATGCAAGAAAAGCTCATCTCGAGGATTAACCTAGAACACAAATTGCTAAGAACGATGGAAGCAGAAGAATTTCAAATTTATTATCAGCCTCAGTTCGACGTTCTTTCCCATCAGCTACGCGGATTTGAAGCACTTGCTCGCTGGCATGATGAGGAATTGGGTTACATAAGCCCCGATGATTTTATACCCGTTGCTGAAGAAACGAGGTTGATTATTCCTCTCGGCAAATGGATACTGAGAAAAGCTGTTTCTAGACTCCAGGAATGGCAGCAGGCACTCGGTTTTTCTGGAATTATGTCTGTAAATGTTTCACCCATTCAACTACGTCACAGCGACTTCTTAGATAACCTTCGCTGTATTCTTGCTGAGACCGGTATTCCACCGCGAACGCTAGAATTGGAAATTACCGAAGGAATTCTCATAGATAATTTTAAAGAGTCAATACGAATCCTTGAAGAAATTAAAAAACTCGGTGTGGGTATTTCGCTCGATGATTTTGGAACAGGATACGCCTCACTGAGCTATTTGCAACACTTGCCACTTACAACCCTGAAGATCGACAAGTCTTTTATAGCAAACATTACCCAAAATAAAAGCATTGAGTACGAAATTACCGACGCAATAGTTAATCTTGTAAATAAAATGGGAATTGATTCCATAGCCGAAGGCGTGGAAACAGATGAACAGCTACAAGTTATCAAAAGAATTAAGTGTAAAACCATTCAAGGATATTTAACGGGCCGGCCGCTGCCTCAAATAGAATGCAGAAGCCTCATAGAATTGGGTGTATACACCATAATTGAATAGATTTTAGCTTATTTTTGCGGTATCCGATATTCGGCATAGTGCACTCGCCCCGCTTTTATCGCATCGCGTACTGTCTTTTCAACCGGGCTCAACTTTGATTCACCGGATTTTACCTCGATAAACGTTATATCCGTAACCTCTCCGCGGGAAGATCCGGTAAAACTTATAAAATCTATTGGCTTTCCCACAAAACGCACCTCTGTGGGATCTGCAGGAAACCCAGGTAAAAAGGCTGCAATCTGTTCAGAACACAACCCGCCAAGTACTGCGCGGGAACGCTTTACTGCATCCTGCCGTTCATCTCGAACCCTACGGTCAAAACCTTTTTCTGCACGAAGACGCCCAACCCGTGAACCAATACGTAATCCAAACAATAAAAAGATAAGAGAAACAACCACACAAACACCAATAGCAAAATAAAGAGAGATAAGGTTATTCATCAAATACCTTCCCCAGTATAACCCCACCGCTGCAGTACTAGTAACTCTGGGCGATATTCAAAATGCATGGTATCCCACAAAAGCCATTTTCCACCCCAGATAAATCCCTCTGATTCAAAAATTTCAATTACTTCGTCCGGAGGAGCCCAACGTCTATCTGGAGAAATAAGCATCCATTTCTTGTTCCAATGACTGAGCCAATACCAATAAATATTCTTTTTCCCCCACTTTACGGGTAAAATGTCCACAGCAATTCCCCAACTATGATTGCTTCGAACGGGGCGATGCTCTACTTCCCGCCAGTTGTACCCCTCTGTCGTACCAATCGTATCAACAAAGCGCCGCACTTCAGAATTTTCCTCCGCAAGGTCGAGTATTTTTTTTTCAACTCGTAATAATTGCGGGAGTATATCTCGATGGACAGAAACACGGAGCCCTAAATAATCAACTCGAGTTATATTAGCTTCAACACTGCGGCGAGTTGCCCCATCGTATAGCAAGTCGTAAAAGGCAAGATTATACGAAGGAGAATTACCGTCTCGTATATCGAAAACGTGAGAATTAATCTGCGCGAGGATTTCAGGAGTAAACTGTGCAGGGTTGGGAACTTTTTCGGGATACAGATAATCAACATAGGGTCGCCAAGAAACAAAGTTCCCTCTATCTTCTTTACGCAGCAGCCGCCCTTGGGCCCAATAAAGCCGAGTACCTCGGACAGTCATATACCAGTCGCCAACGTCAAAGTCATAATCTATATCAGTAACTTTTTCCGGATATGCAATGAGAAAAGCTCTAAGCACTATGTGAGGATTTTCGGGAGAACGTGCGGCTGGTTCAGCTGATATAGACTGAAATACACAGAATATCGCAACAGCAATAAAGCAGAAAAAACGTCGATACATATATCTTAGTATATCCTTGGAAAAGAGGTTCTGCAAGCAAAGCTAAACACGCTTTTATGGCATATCCCGACAGGTTTCAAGATTTTTTAAGCGCACAGGATCAAGTTTCACAGAAAGATTTTTCTCATTTGTTGGTAAAACAGTTCCCTTAGGAGCGTTCTTTGCACGGCGCAAATGTTTTACCTGAGTGTAATAAAGATCAGCAGTCCCAGCTTTACGTCCTTTGGAATAAAAAAGAGCTAAGTTTCCTGCATCGAGGAGTATTTCTAAAGGAACCGTTTTGTCTCGGCGATTTTTTATAAAAACATAGCCTCCTGGCCAATCTCGAGTATGAAGCCACATATCTAATCCACGCACATGTCGGCGTAATAACTCATCATTTTCTGCGGCGGTTCTTCCTACAAGAAAAAGCCATCCATCTTTTCGGTACACTAATCCCGGATACTGTTTTTTAATTTGCTGACGAGGTGTATTTTGCTGTCGCAAGACTTTTCGTATAACATGAGGATTTTGTTCAGCACAGACAGCCGTATATTCTGCATCAAGGCGTTCTATACTAGCGCGAGTCAAAGCAATATCGTCCTCGAGATTAGAGAGGCCAGAAACAGCTTTTCGATATCGTTTATAGCAGGCTTCAGCATTTTCTCTACCGGAGAGTCTCGGATCAAGGGGAATGCGTATGGTAACCCCGTCATTTTCATAATCGGGGAGTTCTACAAACTCTGCATGGGCTGGTATTTCGTGGAGATAGGCCATGAGCAAATCGCCCTGATGGAGATGCCTATCTGCATGAAGAAAACTCTCGCGCTTTTTTTCCAAATTCTTAACTGCAGCCGAAAGGCGATCTCGGCTGGAATCGTACTGGCGGCGCGCGTCCTCAAGCAAGGCTTCTCGGGAAAGCGTCTCTGCGTGTTCCGCATACCACAAATCAATTTTTTCATTAAAGGATGCTGCTCCAGGTAGTTCACGAATCTTCCAGCGAGATTCGTCAGTATTACTCCGAATTTCTGGAGCTTTCCACATCCCGCCGCAAGTTTCGCCTCGTTTGGGTCTACGGTAAAAGGCATCAAGAATCTCTTGATCCTCATTAGTAACCACAATATTTGCCGCACCGCTCCACAAGCGAATATACATGAACAGAGTTTCTTCAGCACGCAAAAGGGTGAGTTTTATAATCCTTTCCAACCCCAGTTGCTCCACTTCCACAATACGGGAACCCTTTACGCGTGAGCGTAGAAACTCCATAAAACGGAGCGGTTTGTCATTTTTTGGAATTTTTCTGCGAGTTTCATGAATACGACAAGCCCCTGCGGCAAGACAAATTAGAAGCGTTTTTGCCTCTTGTCTATATAAATACAAGGCAAGACTATCATAGGAAGGTTGTATTATATTTTGAATAAAAGACCCTTTCAGATCAAGCTCATCAAGGATCGCATTTATTTCTACACAATTAAGGGACATAATTTTTACATTATACACCCTATTCCCTGCCCAGAAAACCCTCTCAATACAGTAAGAGCTTGCCCCAAAGAGCTCACGCTGGTACAATGTTTCCTGCTATATTCAGTGAGAAAAAGGACTATATATGAAAATTAATGATATTCTTGAAAAGCGAAAACTCTCTATTTCTTTTGAAGTATTTCCCCCAAAAAAAAATGCCGCGATCGACGGTGTTATACGCTGTACAGACGAACTCTCGCGATTGAACCCCGATTTTATCAGCGTTACCTATGGAGCTGGCGGCGGTACTTCCGCCAACACAGTTCGTATTGCCTCGCACCTCCAGGCAATCGGAGTAACTCCCCTTGCCCACTTAACCTGTTTATCTTCTACGAAAACAGAAGTGCACAAAATCGTTACCGAACTCAAAGGGAAAAACATACAGAATATATTAGCACTTCGGGGAGATCGCCCGAATGATCCAGATTTTGTGCCACCTGGAGATTATTGCTGGGCATCTGATTTAGTTACCGACATTCAATCACTCGGCGATTTTTGTGTTGGCGGAGCCTGTTATCCAGAAGGCCATCCTGAAAGTGGCGGGCGCGATCATGATATCGAAAATCTTAAAATCAAGGTTGACGCAGGCTGTTCATTTTTAACAACACAAATGTTTTTTGAAAACAGCCTTTTATACAGCTTTTTATACCGTGCTCAAGCTCGGGGAATACGGGTACCTGTTCTTGCCGGAATAATGCCCGTTACGAGTGGCAAACAAATTCACCGCATACAGGAATTATCAAATGCCTATCTTCCTCCCAAATTCCTTGCCCTTGTTGATCGGTTTGGAGACAATAACGATGCGATGAAGCAAGCGGGTATTACCTATGCTTCGGAGCAAATTATCGATCTTATTGCGAACGGTGTGAGAGGTATTCACATTTATGCTATGAATCGCCCAGATATTGTATCAGCTATTATGGCAAATATTTCGAGTGTACTAGAAGGAGCACGCGTTTAATGAGCGTTGCATTTAAAAAAGCCCTCGCCTCGGGGTATATTTTTCTCGATGGAAGTATGGGAACAATCCTACAATCTGTTTCTTTTGGTCGAGAAGCAGGGTGGAAGGTACCTGAAGAACTAAACCTGACACATCCAGATTTAATTTGCAAAATTCATACCCAGTATCTTGATGCTGGAGCGACAGTTATTTTAACAAATACTTTTGGCGCTAACAGTTTTAAACTTAGTGAATACGGCTACGATGCAGCGCAAGTAGTAACAGAAGCTACAAAAATTGCGCGAAAAGCTGTTTCGGCTTTTCCTGGTCGATTCGTCGCAGTTAATATTGGTCCAACGGGGCAAATGCTCGAACCTATGGGCACCTGCTCCTTTGATGACGCCTATGCGGCTTTTGCCGAAATGGCAAAGGCAGCAGAAAAAGCTGGTGCAGATCTTGCCGTAATCGAAACAATGAGTGATCTTTACGAACTTAGAGCCGCAGTCCTCGCTGTAAAAGAAAATACAAAGTTACCGGTAATCGCTTCTGCAACATTTCAAGATAATAACCGCACCCTCACCGGAGCCACACCTGAAACTGTTGTTGCAGTAATGGAAGGGCTCGGCGTAGACGCCGTGGGTTTTAATTGCGGTGGAGACCTTAATCATGCACGGCAACTAGCTCAGGATTTTTTAGCAGTTGCAAGCATACCGGTTTTCGTTGAGCCAAACGCCGGAATACCAATAGTAGAAGACAGAAAAACTATCTTCGTAGTTACGCCCGATGAATTTGCCGAAACAATGGTTTTTTGCGCTAAGGCGGGAGCACGAGTTCTTGGCGGTTGTTGCGGAACTACGCATAAACATATTGCGTCCATGGTAAAATCCTGTTTAAAAGTTAAACCCCGCGCTATTGAACAAAAAAACACAACACTGGTTACCTCATGGTGCGATACCGTTACCATAGCCGATGATGCACGCATTATTGGTGAACGCATAAACCCCACTGGAAAGAAAAAAATGCGAGAGGCAATCCTCTCAAATAACTATAACTTTATTCTCTCAGAAGCCCAAAGCCAAATTGACGCAGGTGCTCATATCCTAGACGTAAACGTTGGGCTTCCCGGCATCGATGAACAAGCCGTTATGCTTTCGGTTGTGCGCGCCTTGCAGCGTACCTTCCCAGTACCGCTCCAAATTGATTCGAGTGAACCAGCTGTTCTTGAATCAGCGCTCAGGTATTACAACGGAAAGGCTCTCGTTAATTCTGTAAACGGTAAAGCAGAAGTTATGGACGCAGTATTCCCTATCGTAAAAAAATACGGTGGAGTTGTTGTTGGCCTCACTCTTGATGAAGACGGCATTCCTTCCACCGCCGAAGGCCGCCTTGCTGTTGCAGAAAAGATTGTAAACCGAGCGCAAGTATATGGAATTTCTCCCAAAAACATACTCATAGACACGCTTACCCTCACCGTAAGTTCCCAGCAAAAAGAAGCTATGGAAACGGTGAAGGCTATTACCCTTGTAGAAAAAAAACTTGGAGTAAAAACAGTTCTTGGTGTTTCTAACATCTCCTTTGGTCTGCCTCAAAGAGAACTCGTTAACTCTGTGTTTTTTGCAACTGCACTCAATGCTGGCCTTTCTGCCTGCATAATTAACCCGCTTTCAACCCAAATGATGGGCGTATATCGAACATGGCGAGCTCTTTCCGGTCTAGATGAGCACTGCCTTGCCTACATCGACACGTATAGCAATACAACGGCGATTACGACTGCAGTTGCCACACCTAAAGAAAAAACAGAAGCATCTGCAAAACCAGAAAAAAAAGGGACTGCGGACGATGATCTTTATTCTATAATAACTGCCGGGCTACGTGACCGCTCAAGAGCCGCTACAGAAATTTTAATACAGACAAAGACTCCCCTGGAAATAATAGATGGCTACATCGTACCAGCTCTTGATGTTGTTGGTAAAGATTTTGAATCTGGTAAGAAATTTCTTCCACAACTACTTTTAAGTGCTGAAACAGTTTCACGAGCCTTTGAAGTTATAAAAGAGGAACTCGCTAAATCCGGCAAGAAATCAGAATCCAAGGGAACTATAATCCTTGCCACAGTGCATGGCGACATTCACGATATTGGAAAAAACATCGTAAAAGCAATGCTCGAAAATTATGGATATACCGTTATTGACCTGGGTAGAGACGTCCCCCCACAAACGGTGGTGGAAACTGCGCTTACAGAAAAACCCGGTATCATTGGGCTTTCCGCTCTTATGACAACCACAGTAGCAAATATGGAAAAAACAATACTGGCACTCAAGGAAGCCGGCGTAAGGGTTCCTATTATTGTAGGCGGAGCAGTTCTTTCGCCTGAGTACGCAAATAAAATCGGCGCAGATTATTATGCAAAAGACGCCATGGCAGCTATCAGCATAGCAAAGAGTGTTTTTGGATCATGAGTACTCCAATGTATACAACTAAAAATCGGTCGGTTATATCTGTTTTCTTTCGAGCATTTTTATCGCCGCGAACATTTAAACCCGCAATTCTCTACATTTGGACAGTTATTATAGATTTTTTTCTCCTCCAGTTTGCAGTAAAATTTGGATTTAAAAAAATATCTATTATCAATGTAGATCACCCTCTTGATAAAAAGGTGCCTTTTACCCCAGATAAAGTATCTGTCTATCTCGATTTTGTTGCATTTTGGATACGCCCGCTCGACTATATAGGCTTTCGTTTTGGCCGAAAAATGCAAGCGCAATACACTGCATCTTTTTTACACCTTGTGCGCAAATGTTACCGTGATGCGGCGCAAGTATATCGATTTAGAATGACGACTACATCGCGGCCAGCATATTACAAGGGAAGTTTTCGCATCATCCATATGTTTGATCCACACTACCTCTGTGTGCCCAGCTTACACGTAATTATTGTGGTTTTAGCCTATACTTTTTACCGCAAAGCCTTCGCAGAGCTAGGCATGCCCACAGAAGAAGCCAACGCGCTAAACAAGGAAATGTTTGAAGGTGCTGTAAAAATTACAGAAACTGTACTGTATATAAAACAGCACAGCGTTAATTGTATTCCTGCCGCGCTCTATGCAATGACTCGTATTACTCCCCAAGAAGTTACCCCAGAGGAAGTAGTTAATTTTGTGAACTATCTTTTCACTGATAATGAATTAGTTAATGCAGAAGATTCTTTTCTCATTCGTGAATATATTCTTGATATGTACGAACAGCTTTTTTTACATGGATGCCAAGATGATAATTGGATAACCCCGCTGCAAAGATGGCTCACTATGTATGAAGCTACGGGGTCTATCCAAGAACAATAAAGCGTTGCGTCAGTTAATCTTTTCTTTTACGATATGCTGCGGCGCCCTCTGGTTTGGGTCCTCTACTGTAAGATCGAGAAGAAGATCTACCGGAGTCTGGTCGTCTGCTTGAATCAGGGCGTCTAGAAGAATCTGAACGTCTACTTGAATCAGAGTTTCTATTGGAATCGGAACGGGGGCCTCCACGACGAGGACCACGAGAGCCACCACCAAACTTACGGCCACGGTTACCAGCATTAAATCCACCGGAATCACTTTTAACGTCTACGTGCATATGGGGTACATTGCGGCGTTGTTTAGACAAGTCTAAAGCAGCTCGCGCAGCATCTGCAGGAATTGTTGCTAGAGAAAATGCATCGGTTATTTCTATTTGGTCAACAAGACGCTCTGGTATGCCAATAAGGTCTCGGAAGAACTGAGCAATACCGAGCTTGGTAA
Source organism: Treponema sp. (assembly GCA_012838745.1). Classification (GTDB taxonomy): domain Bacteria; phylum Spirochaetota; class Spirochaetia; order Treponematales; family Treponemataceae; genus Teretinema. Next base: position 18,640 of record DUOS01000045.1, read on the forward strand.
TTCCATCGCGACGACCAAGACTTATATACAACCTAACATGCGATGTTTCGCCACCCCGCACCTGGTGAATATCCTCGTAGTGATCTGTAGAAAGAACCGAACCGTATTGGCGGTACAATACGGTAGCGAGAACAGCCTCAGCATCGCGACCTTCCATCAATGTCTTGGCAAACTGTGTCCAATCCGAAGGTATTTTCTCGGGAGCTGGAGTTGATACCTCGCTAGTGGCAGGCTTTCCGGTGTCAGTTTCCACTGTTCCCGCATCAACCATCTCACTTGCTTTTTCAGTTTCAACGACTGCTTCCAACGGAAAAAATCGCTGCAAATCTATAGAAACTTCTTCAATAAGTCTTTTACGTTTTGTTGCAATAACCTTTTTAATTTCAGGAACAGATCCTTCTGTAAGCAGGCCATTTGTATGGTTTCGCAAATACCCGAGGCGGCGCCGCTCTTCGGGCCGCACAAAGGTAATAGCAACACCACTAGCTCCTGCTCGCCCGGTTCTACCAATTCTATGCGTATAAGTAGGCCCATCGTAAGGTAAGGCATAGTTAATTACGTGAGTAATTCCTTCAATATCAATACCCCGTGCTGCAACGTCGGTTGCAACAAGAATACGCGTTTTTTTACTTCGGAAGCGCCCGAGGATTTTTTCCCGTTGACTCTGGGCTATATCTCCATGAATAGCTGCTGCTTGGTAATGGCGCTCATCGAGCTCCTTGGCAACAGCGTCGGCATCTGCCCGAGTCTGACAAAAAACGAGACCGTAAAATTCTGGAGAAATATCGACGAGCCGAACGAGAGCTTCTGTTTTATCATTTTCACGAACAATCCAGTAAAACTGATCTGTTAAGGAAGTTTCGTCGGGGCTAGCTTCTTCTTCTACGATTTCATAGTCGCCCATAAAATTAGACGCGATAGTCAAAATAGCCTTGGGCATTGTAGCCGAAAACATTAGAACTCTCGCAGCAGGATTTGCTTGCCCAAAGATTGCTTCTATATCTTCGATGAATCCCATGTTAAGCATCTCATCGCCTTCGTCTAGAATAAAGTATTCAATACCCGAAAGGTCGAGAGAATGGCGATTAAGATGATCAATAACACGGCCTGGAGTTCCCACAACAATTTCAACACCAGAGCGAAGGCGGCGTAACTGATCTACAATAGATGCGCCCCCGTAGACAACGGTAGTGCGTGGAAATGGTTCTGTTCTAAATGAATCAATCTCTGCTGCTACTTGAACAGCAAGCTCTCTCGTGGGAACAAGAACGAGGGCTCGTGGCCGTTGTTTATCGGCCCGTAACTCTTGTATGAGGGGTAACCCGAAAGCCGCAGTTTTACCGGTTCCAGTTCGGGCTTTTGCAATAACATTCGCGTCTCCACCCAGTAGGCGGGGAATAGCGAGTACTTGAATAGGGGTAGGTTCAGTGAATCCTTTGGCAACAACCGCCTTGAGAACCACATCGTCAAGACCAAGATCGGCAAATGTAAGCCGGTCTTTTACTTCGGTGGGAATAGTTTCCATGTATAATCCTTATGTGTTCAGGGGGGCTAGCTTGTTCGTTGCGAATTCAGTTCGAAAGACAAAACGCGGGAGTTTCTCCCGCTCCACGGGATCAAATGATTATTCGATCCTACCTCTACCTGACGAATGCACTATATCCCAAATGGACAGCGGTGTATATACAGCTAGCGGTATTCTTCTATAGCATAAAAAAAAGCGGCCCGAAAGCCGCTTTTTTTTTAAATTAATCTTATAACATAAATCCAGCTGTAATGCCGGTTACATAGGTATTACCCTTGCTATCGAAGTATATGATAAAGGGAAATTCAAGTTTGACAGGACCAGCTCCAA
>DUOS01000046.1 GCA_012838745.1 Treponema sp.
ACAGGGTCTCCCCATGTTCCGTACTCATTGTCTCCAAGGAATCTCTTGCGGTCTGTTTCCCAAGAAGCGGCAGGGCGGTTTGCGTACAGTACGTTAACTGCAATATCGCGTTTCATAAAGGCGTATGCCGCTATGGCCGTTCGCCCATCACCTAGGGGGACAGCCTGAGACTGCATGGTTTGTGGAACCCAGTCTGCATTAGTTAGTTGTTTGAGCGCATCGAAGTGACTGAATTCAACGACAGGTATAAGGTCCAGTTCAACTGCTTCTGTTCCTGTATTAGTAATACGATACCGTCGAATTAATTCCTGACCGCCTATGGGGACAAAGGCTAGAATATCAAAAGTAAGTTGCCCAATTTTGGTAACCCAACGGGTATAATACATACCTACATGGCATTTAAAGCTTTCATAATCTCCGAGACAAGGAACCCAATACGGAGAAACTACTGTTGAGTCTTTTGCCGCTTGCCCAGGTTTTTTAATTCGGGCATAGGCTGTTTCACCTTTGAAATCCGAAGATGGAAGCTGGGGTATATATTTAGTGATTCGGTTGAGAGCGGGATCGCCTTTGCAGAGCTGGGATCCACCGGTGTGATCAAGAAACCCACCGAAGTCGAGAGTTCCAACATAGTTAACCCATTTCACTGGAGTGCGGGGGTTCGTAATTACATATTCACGATTTTTATCGTCAAAGTGGCCGTAGGTCATAAATCCTCCATTTTGTTTCCGTTTTCAACTATTATCTCACGGGCTTGTTCTTTTTTCAAGGAAAAAGTCTCCCTCATGCCGAGATATTGTTTGTAGGGTTCAGGTTGTAAACTTTCCCGCTATATCTTTAAGCGAGTCAACCGCGCCGGAGTTCCTGACAGTTACCGATGTTATTTCTTCAATAGCAAGGGTAATTGCGTCGCTCGAACGACCTATTTCCTGTGTGCTTCTTTGTACTTGCAGAGAAACATCTTCCAAACGAGTCATTTCCTTAAGTATCATGTCTGCACCTTGGTTCATTTCGAGGGAGCCATCACGAATTTGAACAGTTATGTTCTGGATTTCGTTGAGGGCTTCGAGTACTTGCCGGCCCCCTTCATTTTGTTCTTTCATCGCTAGGCGAATTTCTTGTACAAGCCCGTTCGCTTCAACTATTTGTTTTGCCACTGATCCAAAAGCATCATCAGCTTTCGCAGAGGCAGCAACGATTGTTTCAATGGTGTTAACTACCTGTTTTAATTCGGTTTCAATAACCTTTGACTGCTCTGAGGAGTTTTCGGCGAGTTTTCTAATTTCATCAGATACAACAGAGAATCCCTTACCTGCTTCTCCTGCATGTGCAGCTTCGATAGCTGCGTTCATAGCAAGAAGATTTGTTTGGCTTGCAATGGCGTCAACAATCTCATTTGTTTCAAGCAAATGGGCCGACTGGTTTGAAACATTCTTGATGAGCTCCCGCACATTTTGCATGCTTTCTCGTCCGGTGCTCGAGGCGGAAAGTAGTTCTTCAAACCCGCTTCCTGCTCGGTTGAGGTTGTTGGTGATTGAGTTGATATTTGAAACCATTTGTTGAACCGCCGCCGAAGATTCTGTTACTCCAGCAGTTTGCCCTTCAATTTGTTGGGTAAGGCTTTCAATGTTTTTCGCAATCTGATGAATCGTAGACGATGTTTCTGTGATGCTTGCACTTTGTTCTTCTGTTTGGGAATTTAAATCGGTAACACTGGAAGAAATCACACCAATATCGGTGTTTATATTTGTAGCTCTCGATGAGAGGTCTTGGGATAGCCCATCCATGGTACTAGTGTTTTTCTTAACATCAGTAATCATGGCATGTAAAGTTTCCATAAAACTATTAAAGTGTTTACCAACATCGCTTACTTCGTCTTTTCCTTCTACGGAAATACGGTAGGTAAGATCACCACTGCCTTGTGATATGTTTTTAAGTGTGTTTGCAGTTTCTACTAAAGGTTTGGTAATGCGTTTACCAATAAGCATAGATATAAAAATAACGACAACTAGGGTTAGGCCGCTAATTATAAATAAAGACTGCCAGATAGTAAGAATTGCAGAATACAGAGAATTTTCCGGAAGAGCAAAAAGCACATAATAATTTGTTCCGGGAACTGTTTCTTTAGCAACATGCCAAACTTTTTTCATATCGTCGCGGTAGGTGGTTATACTGCTTTTTTCCTTGAGCATTCCGGTTATTGTAGAAGTTAGTGTTTCAGGAAGGCTCAGGATATCGGTGGTTTCTGCCTTCGAGAGAATTTGCTCTGAATATCGTTTTTCTTCTCTGTCGTATTTTATATGAGAAACTATAGCGCCATCATCCGAGAGCAAAAAAAGATTTCCCTGCGTTCCAAATTGCTTTTCGAGATCATTTGAGACGGTATTAACCGCGTGTTCAATAACCTCTCCGGTAATTGTTACTGCAAAAAGGCCGCAACTTATACCATTAGAATTATGAATATTCGTAGCCATAACAATTTGTTTTTTTCCAGTTGACTTTGAAAGGTTAGGACTGGAGAGTACGGTGTGTTTCAGTGAAAGTGTGTTTTGTACTATGAGGCGTTGGAAGTAGTCGCGTGTGGTAAGAGAGATTGGTTTTGAATTGGGGTCGCTATTGTCTGGTGTAACGAGTCCTTCGTGGGCTGGGTTTCCTAGATTGTCAGAACGAAAGTACGAGCCATTTCCACGAACAAGCAAAAATGAATCAATGGTGGAACTATTCGATTTAATATCCAAGAGGGTGGGAAGAATAGTATCCCATTTTAAGGATATTATTTCGGGATAAATAGAAAATGATTCTACATACCCTTTTTCCTCAGAAAAAAAAGTTGCAATGTCTTTGGCTTTGTTTTGTGTGTATTGGTAAAAAAATCCTTGTGCATTTTCCTTGATTGTTGTGCTTGATGCGAGGGTGATTATAACCATTCCTACTACATACGGGAGTAATGCAATAAGTATAAATAGCAACACCAGCTTTTGTTTAAGTTTCATAT
>DUOS01000047.1 GCA_012838745.1 Treponema sp.
GCTTTCGCCGTAGGTGGTAACTTTAAAAAGTGTTCCAAAGGTGTTCCCTGCCATGTTTTATTTTCCTTTTTCTCGTTTTTTACGCGTATCTTCGGCTTTACGGCTTATCCGATTCCACACCGAAGAAAGACCCATAGCTTTTTTTGCTGCGTTAAGAGTTTCTCTCGCTTCTTCTCGCATTCGTAAGGTTCCCTCGTAGATAATTTCGTCTACTAAACCAGATTGTGCTTCAAAATGGGCGCGGCGCTCACGGATAGGATCAAGAAAGGCATTGAGTGCCGTTGCTAATTTTTGTTTTACTTCAACGTCTCCAACTGTTCCGGCTTTATATCGAGTTTTGAGATCGTCAATTTCTTCTTTATTAGGATTAAAAGCGTCGTGATAAATAAACACGGGGTTTCCCTCAACACAACCGGGTACATCGGCACTCGTTCGGTTGGGATCGGTAAACATACCATTTACCCGTTTACTAACGGTTTTTTCATCGTCCGAAAGGAAAATTGCATTGTTTAGGCTTTTAGACATTTTCGCCTGTCCATCGGTTCCTATGAGGGATCCGAAGTTACTAACCATTACATCAGGGATAGGAAATACTTCACCATAGAGATAGTTAAACCGCTTGGCGATTTCTCGCGTCAGTTCAACATGGCTTTCATTGTCTTTCCCTACAGGAACAAGATGAGATCGTGGAAGAAGAATATCTGCTGCTTGGAGTACGGGATACCCCAAAAGTCCAAAAGGCAGTTCTGAAAGGTTGGCATTTTTTGCCATTTCTTTTATAGAAGGAACCCGCTGGAGGCGGGGAACGGTTACTAAATTGGTAAAAAACAGGTTTAGTTCAGTAACTTCGGGAACTGCAGACTGCAAATATATAGTAGATTTTTTAGGATCTATGCCACAGGCAAGGTAGTCGAGAACCATTTGGCGAACATTATCTGCAAGTTTTTCTATATGTTCTTTTTCTGGCTTAGTGGTAAGGGTGTGTAGATCAGCAATAATGAAAAAACACTCATATTCGTCTTGAAGTCGAACCCGGTTTGAAATTGATCCAACATAATGGCCCAAATGTAGGCGGCCTGTTGGTCGGTCTCCGGTTAGTATTCTCTTTTTCTTGTTTGTTTCCATGATTAAAGACAGTACCACCGAAGGGGTGAATTGTGCAAGATAGTTAGTTGCGGAGACTAACTTCTCTCTGCAAAATAACCGATACTGTATATATGAAAAAGTTTATTATCTGCATTGCATTTTTGGTTTCCGCTGCCTTTTTTGCAGCGGCTGATCTTTCAATTGGCCCAAAAGATATTTTTATTACCCAAAGCCCCGAGGGAGGGTACCATCTGTACATACGGAAAAAACCTGGTATTGATTCAGTATTACTGACCGAGACTACCCGTGATCCGGAATTAAAGGCCGACAATTACGCTTATCGTTCTTTGTCGTATCATCCGGTAAACGGCGATGAAAAACGTATGCTCGACGGTGCCTTTATTCCACCAGAAAAAAATCTGTGGAGTTTAATTGATTCAACCCCAGAACTTACTACTCCCATTGGTGAAGCCTTCCATATTTGGATTCCCTACGTAATAGCTTATGGATATGAATGGAGCCGTCAAGCGGAAGTGCAGGTGCTCGACGGAACGTATTTAAATATTCGTGCTTTTGAAAAACCCTATGGTGACTATTCTGGGGCGTTTACCGATAATCCCTACCGGCTCAGGGTTACACAAAAACCTATCGTAGGTACTCTTCCCGTTGATACTATTTATATGGAAGAAACCGTGAAAACATTTAGTTCTCTTGCAGAAAAAACTTCTGGTCAGGTTCTTTATGCTAAGACCCCGCAGGATGTTATACCGGTTATTAAGTCTGTTTTGCAAAATCCCGGTCCTCGTCCCCTTGAATTAGTTTTTGTAATAGACGCAACAGAAAGTATGGTAGACGAAATTAAAGAAGTTCGCGAAATGATTGAGCCTATGCTCAAAGAGATGCTACCTTCTTGGCCGGCATGGCGGGTTGCTTTGGTGTTGTATAAGGATTATTTTGAAGATTTTTTAACACGTGTTGCCTGTAACTTTACAGATGATCTCACCGTTTTTCGTAAATCACTCAATAATTTCCGGGTACAAGGTGGGCGTGATATTCCCGAAGCAGTATACGAAGGGCTCGATACAGCCCTCGCTCTTCCCTGGATCCCAGGTTCTGATCGTAAGATTATCCTAATAGGTGATGCGCCACCACACCCCAAGCCACGGGGTCGTATTACTCAAGAAATGGTAGAGAATGCGGCTAAAGAAAAGAGCGTTCAGATGAACGTTATAATTTTACCGCACGGAAATACGTATTAACTACAATGACTTTTTTAGTCTTCTTTTTCGGTGGAAAGGTATTCCTTCGGAATTTTTTCAAGATCATTTTTAGCTAAAGCTAGATATTCGGGAGGGAGGCCTGCACCACCTGATGTTTCGTAGCGGCCAATTAAATTTTGAAGCAGGCTGGCAGCATCCTCGTACTTTTCTTGCTTAATACGGATGTGAGCAATTTCAAATTCAGCCGCGGTAAGGGCAGCAGTGTCGGTACCGTATCGTGTCACAATGAGGTTATAGTACACTTCGGCTGCTTTATAGTTATTGTTATCTAGTTCGGTTTGGCCTCGGCGGCTCAATTCCGCAACGGAAAGGTCTGTGGGGATGCTTTCAGGATCTGGTACAGTTGCACAAGAAACAAGGGAAAACAGCGCTATTGCAGCTACAATTGTGGAAAATATGGGGTGTTTCATGATGTTCAATCCTTGTCGTAAATTTCGTCACGTATTGGTAAATTTCTTCGAAGATCGCTTATAAAGGTATCGCAATCACCCATAGGCTCATATTCGTCGCAAAACTCTATGCTTCGGCGAGTTACGGTAAAATATTTATATTGTTTTTCTCCGCCAAGTTTTTTCTTCCACTTGCCGGCATTGCAACGTACGCGTAGATAAAATTGGCCAAGTGTTTCTGCAGGTGCAGGAACTAATTTACAGTGAATACAGTTCGCGCAGTATATTTTGCTTGGTTGTTCCTCTGTTTCCTTGGATTTTTCCGCTGTAGTTTCTAACGTTTCTTTTTGAACTGTGTTCTTACTATTTGACATACGGTCCCCCTTTTGTCATGTATATAATGATAGCACGCGTCGGTTCAGTCGTCAATCTTGATGATTCTGTTCCGGCAAATGAATTGTTATTTCTACTCTTCGGTTTTTTGCACGCCCTGCATCAGTTTCATTAGTATCTTGTGGCTGTGTTCCCCCATATCCTTCTATAGTGATGCGTTCGCGAGGAATGCCGCGTTGAGAAAGCTCTTCGGCAATCTTGTTCGCTCGTTCTTTCGAAAGGTTTAACTCTCCTGTTGGTTTCCCTACGCTTGCTGTGTGTCCTTCTACCAAGAAGGTTGCACGTGGGCCGGCTAGTTTGAGAGCGTCGGCTACTATAGAAATACGGCCACGCTCAGCTTCGATAATTTGTGCCGTATCCGCTACAAAGCGGATATCGTACATGGTGATTTTGAGCCCCTGCCAAGCATCGCGGAAAACCATGCGTTGTACCGGTGTTACCGCGAGAGTTCTTTCAATTTCTTTCCAAACAAAATAATAATCGAAGTTTTTAGCGGGTCCAAGGCGTGATCTTTCTAAGGTTTTTGCATCACAAATGATAACTACTTTGCCTTGGCTCAATAATTCTCTGTTTTCTGGGGAGGACGCGATTTTTAAGTAGTCGCTTCGAGAAATGATGGGATCGGTGCGTGCTCGGCCAAAAACACCTCGAGCCGTTATACGTAGTGGATCGTTCCCTATCCTATCCCGGTAGATACGTTCGTCTGCAGAGTCAGTATAAAAGACTACTCCGCGAGATCGAGCAATGTCGGGCTCAATCATGTTTCGTTCATATACTAAATCCATTTCTGTGTCCCAGATTTTAGGGAAGAGACAGGGCTGGATGGTTTCATCAGTGTATTCTCCATGTACAGGAAGATGGCCTCGTGCATCAATTAAAATCCCAGTAAAGGCGTGGGTTGGTTCTTTTTGTAGAGGATGGGGAACTGGTTGGGCTCGAGTATGACGAACAAATAAACTAGCAATTTTTGAAAGAGGAACGGTGCGAGTCATAGAAATAGTTTCTAAGTCGCGAGAAAACCACGGTGGCGTGCGGGGGCTAAGCTCGATGAGGTCGGTAAGTTCAGATAAATGGATTGTTCCATTTTCCACATAGTTCCCCAGTTGATTCGTAGAATCTATTTGGAGCGAAAAGAACGTGTCTTTAAGAAGTGCTGGTGATTCCATTTCAAGTATTTGAAGCGCAGTGTTTCTGCCTGCTGGCAAACGTATGCCGTTTTTTTGTGTATCAAGGGTTATCATGGAATGGATATGTTCTTTTCCCCAGTTGGTTGTTGATGTAACGGTGAGTCCCCGATCTTGTGCCATGCATAGAGAACTAGTAAGTGCCAGCAAACACAACCAAAACAATCCTTTTTTAGACATTACTCCGCTCCTTCAAATTATAGTATCGGCACGCGGAGCTGTTTTCCCAACTTGAGTATGGAATTCACTTGTAGATTGTTTTTGTCAGCGAGAGTTTCAACTTGTACGCCGTACGCTAGGGCTATGGACCAGAGTGTGTCGCCCTTAGTAACCCAATAATTTCCGGTGAAATTCAGGTCGTCACGATCTTTTTTGCCGGAATAGGCATGTACTTCACGTAAAGCAGGAATAACGAGCTTTTTTCCTAATTGCAGGGTGCGTGGAGATATTCCAGAATTATATTGGAGGATCATGTCTACAGAAACGCCGTAATGCAGGGAGAGTGCAAAAAGAGTGTCTCCGGATTTAATAGTATAAAGGTAATATTCTAATAAAATGCGCGAATGGTCTTCGAGGAGTGCGGCTACCGCTTCTTGATAAGATGCCGGTATTCGTAAGTTATAGGGGAGGCCAGGTGGTGTTATGGAATAATACAGCGAGGGGTTTAAGGAAGTGAGTTCCTCGGGTTTTATACCAGTTTCTTTTGCTAAAACATTCATATCGACTGGGCGAGAAACGGGTATGTTGGTGAGTTCTTGTTGATCTTGTGCAGTGCCCCAGTCAATTCCGAGCTCTTCGCTTTTAGAGAGGATGGTGGCTATAGCAAAAAGTTTGGGAACATAGTGGGCGGATTCAGGTTTAAAAAACCCTTTTTGAGAAATATCCCAATAGTCGTTTAATCCGCTTTTTTTCATGGCGTTTTTTGTTGCACCCAAGCCACAGTTGTAAGCGGCAAGGGCAAGCGGCCAGTCTCCAAAGTAGTTGTGATTATCTTTTAGTTTTCTAATAGCTGCCGTTGTGGTAAGCCATGGATCTCGGCGTTCATCCATCCATTCGTTTATGCGGATTCCGTAGCCACCGATGCTGTTGCGCATAAACTGCCATATTCCCGTGGCTCCTGAACGAGAGACTGCCTTAGGTAAAAAGCCGGATTCAATTACTGGGAGGTAGATGAGCCAGTGGGGCACTTCGAGGCGGTCGAGTTCTGCAAATATAAATTCTCGATAGGGCGTGGAACGTTGCATGATTTTAGAAAGATAACTGAGTCCTTCAGGAGTGCTGTACTGTGCATAGTATTTGCGGTACAGAGGGGTATCGGGAACTGGAATGTCTAGTGCAGGATATTCAATCATGGCTTTGGGCGTATGAGCTTCAGGCACACTTTCAGTTTTTATCGTGGTTGTGTCAGTTGGCGTATCTTCTTTTTGGTTTAGGTTAGATTCTGCGCATACTGAGAGTAGTGATACGATAAGAAAAAACACAACTAACGCTACAATTTTACAGTTTTTCGCCAAAATAAATTCCTGCCCATTCCCACCGGCCATGTATATTGGGATCGGCAGGGAAATTAACTTTTCTAAAATATAGGTACCAGACACTCACATATTGGTTCCATCCATTTGTTCGTAAAAAAGCTTCGTGCGGATTAGAAGAAGCATCGAGTTCATTATCGTAACGTATACGATTGCCACCCATAAAATCGCGCATTCGGAAATCTGCTTGTGCATTTAAGTCGCTAGATTCTTGTTTCCACGACATAGCAAAAAAGTTTACCTTTGCACGGTACTGATCTAAGAGACGATAATTATACGTGTTTATTGCATGCTTAATACTTTTTACCAGTTCATCAAGGGTTTCAAAGGTCCAGTCTTTTGAGGAGGTGTCGTAGTCTACAATTCGTTTTGCGTATTCGTATGAGTCGGGAATACCAGAAATTATGACGTCAAAACGCCCGTAGCTTAAAAATTGTGCATAGGTTTGGATTGAAAGTTCCCATTCACCGAGTTTTTCATAGGAGCGTGCGAGCATAAAGTATGTGTGGCCTAGGTCTATGTTTTCAGAAAAGCGGGTTATAATATCGCTGTAGAAGTGTATGAGCAGTTGCGGCGATTCGGTAATTCTTATAAGGTTCTGCAAGCATACGAGATGAATGGATTCACCATGTTGTTCAAGATCTGGGCACTTTTCTAAAATCCGTTTAAAATAGTAGCCAGCAATGTCGTATGCGTTGTCTTCAAGATAGGCATGAGCTATCATGAGGAGCCAGTAAGCGTTGTAGGGATCGTCGGGATTGGTTTCTACCGCGTCGGTTAAAAAGAGGATTAATGCTGCTTTTTGATTTTCTGCTAGAAGATTTCCGGATATGCGGTTCATAAGTGCAAAACGGGTTTCTTGGTTATTTTTTCCGTTTTCTAAAAGGGTAAGCAACTCCCGCTGTTCTTCGCGGTGTTTATGCATTCCCTCTAGAATATAATTGTTGGAAACAGGGGCGCAGGAAACGAGCAAAAAGAGACTCGCTGAAAGGAATAATCCGCTGTAAAATATTTTTTTGCTCACAATTTTGATACTATCACAGTGTCTGTTGTATTGGCAAGATAGAATAAAGTAGGCTACAATAACACACGGAGGGATGTTCAGTATGAAACCAAAATGGGTTAAGTTTATATTACGATTTTCTGCTGTGTTCCTTCCGCTCAGCATGGGTTTTGTTGCTGTGTCGATTACACTTGTTTTGCTTGGAAATTACCGTATGCATCCTTTTACCATTTCTCTCGTAGCGCTAGTATCTGGTGTATTTCTTTGGATTTCTGGAATGATAATACATAAACGAGCACGCTTTTTTTTCGCCGCAACGTTTTTATTTTTAACGGGGATTTTATTACTCCTGCTCGATTTTAATGTATTAGATTTTCCTGCTCGAGGTATATGGCCCCTACTTATGTTATTTGTTGGCACTGCTTTTACTGTATCTGGCTATTTGCATTACAGAAAAATTCACGCCATGTATATTGTGCCGTCTTTAGTTTTTTCCGTTCTTGGATTCGTTTTTTTACTTTTTTCCACCGATATTATAACTTTTTCCCTGCGCTCGCTTGTTATGTGGTGGTTGCCGTTACTATTTATACCCTCACTTGTTTCTCTCATAGTTTGGCTAATCCAGCGAAAAAAAGCCGTAAAGAACGGTAATGACTAGGTTAATGGAAAAAAGAAAATATTATGCACTGATAATTTTTCTCCTCTTTTTGTATGGCTGTGCCTCTGCACCCCCTACTCGAATATCTGATGAGATAGTCTTGTCTGGTATGGGTGGTACATCTGACTCTCCAGATGTACGTGAAAATGCACTTCCTTCTGCTGGCGGAACGCCGTTGGCTCAACCCCCACGTGGAGATGGTAAAAAAAAATCATTAGAAGGAACTGTACTTACACTGCTTCAGCTGGGGTCTCCTGAGTCTATACACCGGGCTGTTGAGCGAATAAACGAAGATTCTCAGGGTATGACTGATCAAAATCGAATTGCTCTCGCGATTGCTGGCGAAATGGTGCGTATTTTGTATCCTTTCGAAAGTGTTACTTGGCCTATGCCTTCGGTTCCCGATACGGATCCATATATAAATATTATAAAAACAGCTCGTATGGGGGCATATGATTACACGGCAGATTCCGCAGATTTTTTCTCCCTCGTACTTCCCTCATTTGTTCTATTAACTTCTCCGTCTGAACAGGCTTTTTATAAAGATGCAGAGAAGTCGCTTTTGCGTGCTGCAGAGCTTAACCGAAAATCTGTTTTGCCCCATTGGTTTCTTGGTCTTATCGCCGAACGAAAAAATGATTTACGTTCTGCAGATCGATACTATCAGAAGGCATGGGAACTTGACGATTCGTGCTATCCGGCGGGAATCGCTTATACACGTTCTCTCGTTCGCCGTGGTCAGGGAGAATTGGCACTAGAAAATGCTCAGATGCTCTCTGCTCGGTATCCTAATGCTATTGAGCTTGTGCGTCTTTGTGCTGATGCAGCGTTTTCTATGCAAAATTGGGACGTTGCCGATGCCTATATCTTAGAAGTGCTTAAGGCAGACCCGCGAAACACGGATTACCTATTGTTGCGTGCTCGCATCCTTGTTGAGCGTAGGGATTATCTAAAAGCAAACTCTCTCCTCGATGCTTTTGCTACAACAAATCGTACTAATAAAAACTATCTAATGTTGCGGGCTCGTGTTGCACGTGAATGGAACAGGAATCCTGCAGCGGCAACCGCCTTCTTGCAGGAAGCTGTTCGCCTGTATCCCGAGGATCAAGAAGTTCTTCTTTCAACTGCGTCTATCAGTTATCAAACGGGTGTTTCTATAAATAATCGTAGTGCGCGTGATTTTGTTTCCATGGTCTTAGCTCGAGATTCCGAAAATCGAAATGCTCTTACCCTGCTTCTTTCCGACTATATTGGTTCTGGAGAGTGGAGCAACGCGGTTAATACTGGTGAGCGGTTAGTCTCTCTTAATCCTTCCGCTTCTTCCCGTGAGCTCCTTGTTCAAGCATATCTCGGTGCCGGTGAGCCAAAAAAAGCCGTGTCTATTGCCCGTTCTTTGTACGAATCATCTTCCCGAACAGATTCTCTAACAGGTTTATATATCCAAGCTCTTATTGACATTGCAGATACTGCCGCTGCTCGAACTATTATTGCCGAACGCAAACCTAACGCATCTTCTTCTCTTAAGAGTGTTTTGTTTTTTCATGAAAGCCGTATGATTACTAATCCCGAACAACGCCTTTCTGTGCTTCGTTCTAGCCTTCTTGCCGATCCTCGAAATGGAAATGCCTTGTTTGCTATGTATCAATGGTATTTTGATCGTGACGATTATCGAAAGGCACAGTACTATCTTAAACAAGTAATTGCTCTTGAACCGATGAATCATCGATATGTCGAACTTTTAGAAAATCTTGATGTATTACTTGCTCGCTAAGAAAAAAGTCCGTATAATCTGGTAATAGGGCGATTGTATCGCTCACGTAAGGAGGAAATTAACATGAAGAAGTATGTTTGCGATCTTTGTGGTTACGAATACGATCCTGAAGTAGGGGATCCTGACAACGGCGTTAAGCCTGGTACTTCGTTTGACGAGTTGCCCGATGATTGGCTTTGCCCAGTCTGTGGTGCAGGAAAAGAAGATTTTTCAGAATTATAATAACAAATAGAGGTTTATGAACAAATGGTAACACGAGAAGAAGCAGTTGCATCTATAGGGTTTGACGGGAATGCTGCCTTGGTAGATAAAATTATGAAAAAAAAGTACTCCTCAATGAATACCGAAGAGCTTGCTGCGGCAGGTTTTTTTAGAGCGGCTACTATTTCAGCCCTTTATGTAGAAGATCAGGGCGAACTTGAAATGGTGGCAGATATATATAATCGCCTTGCCGGTACAACCTATGCCGCTGATACCATGCCTCGTCTCTTCGGAGTTGCACGGGTTACCGTTCCCAAATCTATTGTGTTATAATTATTTAACTCTGTATTTCTGTAGGCGCTCTGTTTCAAAACAGTTGCGCCTTTTTTTTTACCTTGACTGTATTTCGTTGTCTATGGTAGTTTATCTGAGGATTAATCATTTTCCAAGGAAGTAATGTATATGAACAGTATTTTGTTTTTGAACGCTGGATCCCAGGGTTCCGTCTTTATGCCAATTCTCACATTTGGTCTTGTATTTGTTATTTTTTATCTTTTTATTATCAGACCACAAAATAAAAAACAAAAAGATACCGAACGGATGATTTCGGCAGTTAAGAAGGGCGACAAAGTTATTACCATTGGTGGAATCCACGGTGAAGTAACGTCTACCAAGGAACATACCCTTATCGTCAAGGTCGACGAGTCTTGCAAAATTGAGTTTAGTCGCTCAGGAATCGCAAGTGTAATCCAAGACGAAAAAAACGACCGTTTTTCTGGCAAGGGCAAAAAAGCCGTAGCAGAAGAAAAAGTAGAAAAATAATATAATTGTACCCGGAAATACGCCTCGCTTTTTTATCCGGCGTGCGATTCCGTGATCTGGAGTAGAAGTATGAGCAAACGAAGCCGGTTGGTACTTATTTTAGTGGTTCTCGCAGTGTGCTTTGCGTTTCTGTGGCCCACAGTAAAATGGTATTTCGTAACACCGAAAGAAGACCAAGCCCTCGCGCTTGGATCCCGTGAAAAGATTAAGGATTATGCGCGAAATATGGCTGCGTACGAGTTGCGAGAGCTTGTAGAAGCTACCCGAACTGATTCGCAGGATCCGCTTCCGCCAAAATACAATGCACTTATTGCCGAAGCTAAAAAAAGTTATCGCGCTATGAAAAAGGATATTCCAGAAGTCTGGACTGCCCGTGCATTGTTAGTAGCTTTTTCTTCTGAAGCGGAAGTAATGTCTTTTATAGAAAGTGGACATCGTGATCATATTCTCAAGATTAAGAAAACGCAGGCTACTGCAGTTAAACTTGGTCTTGATCTGTCTGGTGGTATGAGCATTATCATTAAGGCAGACCTCGATAAGGCTGCGGAATCCCAAAAGGGTTCCATTGCAGACATGGGAACTTTCCGAAAGGAAGCCATGGGCCAAGCACTTGAGATAATCAATAGTCGTATCGATAAGTTTGGTCTTTCTGAGCCGGTTATTCGCCAGCAGGGTGAAGATCGTATTTATATTGAAATACCGGGCACCGCCGATTCTGATCGTATCAATTCAATTATCATGGGTAAGGGTATGTTAGCCTTCCATATGGTAGACGACGATGCTACTCAAGCATTTATGCAGCATCTGCAGCGTTATCCTTCGACTACCTTTGATGCGGAATACAATCTCCTAGATCCTTCGGTTATTCCCTCTGACACTCAGGTTTTGGGTTTATACAAAAAGGATACTTACGGTCTCGATGAACGTACTAGCTTCCTAGTGGTAAAGAAGGAAAAGGGGCTTGAGGGTCGACATATTCAAAGTGCGGAAAGCCGTCGCGATGAAATGGGACGCCCAGTAGTCAACTTTGTTCTTGATTCAGCTGGAACACAGATTTTTGCCGATCTTACTTCGAACAACGTTAATCAACGGCTTGCTATAGTCAGCGATGATAAAATTCGCTCGGCTGCTGTTATTAATGAGCCAATTCCTGGCGGTTCTGTTCAAATTTCTGGGTTTTCAGCCGACGAAGCGGAAAACCTTCGAGCGGTATTGCGTACTGCTTGGCTTAATGTGCCACTTGAACTAGAAAACCAGCAGATTATTGGTGCAAGTATGGGTGACGAAGCAATAACTCAGGGTATGTGGGCGCTTGTTTTTGGTCTCGCAGCGGTATTAATTTTTATGCTCCTATATTATCGGGGAGCCGGAATCAATGCCTTTGTTGCTCAAATATTAAACCTCTATATCTTGTTTAGTGTGTTATCAGCCTTGAACTTAACCCTTACTCTGCCAAGTATTGCCGGTATGATTCTTACAATCGGTATGGCGGTAGATGCGAACGTTGTTATTTTTGAACGAATCAAAGATGAACTCCGTTTAAATAAGGGCCGTCAGGCTGCAATAAGTCACGGTTTTGCACATGCCTTTTGGGCAATTATGGACTCAAACATTACTACCTTTATTGCCGCAGTATTCCTTTCTCAGTTGGGAACAGGACCTATTCGAGGTTTTGCATACAGTCTGGCAATTGGTGTAGCTTCATCGGTCTTTACCGCTTTGTTTGTATCGCGGCTTATTTTTGACTTTGATACCGATGTTCGCAAGAAGCAGAATCTCAGCATCAGCTGGAGGATTAAATAATGAAAAAGACTATACAATTCAGCAGGCTTTTCCGTCCACTGGCTATCCTGAGTATTGCAGTAATTGTTAGTGGCCTTGTAAGCTTGCATTTCTTTGGAATTAATATGGGTATTGATTTCCAAGCAGGTTTTATTGAAAAGGTTCGCATTGCGCCCCCCGCTCTCGAATTAACTTATTCAGGAGGGCAGTCAATTGCTGTTACTCAGAGTTCTTCGGATATAATTTTCGTTATTACCGGAGTTGGTTCTGATAATGAAACAATTCGATTTCCATACACTGAGTATGCTACAGTAGGTTCTTTTGCACGAGCTGTCTCTGCGATTTCTAATATCACCGTTTCAGTTCAGGCGCCGGATTCGTTTCCGCTAAACAAGCTCTTTACGGATTCAGGATCTTTATCTCGCCTTTCTGCAAAACCTTACCGTTTCCATTACATCCCAGAAGGTTCTCAACTTATTTCTTCCGATGCCGTTCGCGAAGCTATTTCGATGTTTCCCTCTGCAGCTGTGCAGGTGCTTGGTAAACCCGAAAATTGCGCCTTCCAGATTCGCTTGCGTGATGATGGATCGGATCCAGAAGCAAGTACTAATCTTCGTGAGGGGCTTTCACGTGCTATGAATCAAGCCTTTGGCGAGGATAACATCGTTCTTATTGGTACCGACTTTGTAGGCTCTCGTTTTTCGAAGACACTGGCGACTCAGGCCTTGTGGCTCGTTTTAGCTACACTTGTTCTCATTTGGGTGTATGCAACGATTCGTTTCCGTTGGGATTTTGCCCTCGGTGCGATTTTGGCTATTTCCTACGATGCTCTGTTTATGGTTTCTTTTATCGTGTGGACTCAAATGGAATTTAACTCACTTACTCTCGCCGCGATCTTAACTATCATTGGGTATTCAATTAACGATACCGTTGTAGTTTTTGACCGTATTCGCGAAAACATGAGAGTTCATCCAAAAATGAAACTTACCGATTTGCTTAACCTTTCTCAAACAGAAATGCTAGGGCGAACACTCATTACTACAATAACTACAATGCTCGCTGTATTATCCTTATTCATCTTTACTACTGGTGATATGAAAACCTTTGCACTAGCCCTTATGGTTGGTATGGTTAGCGGTGTGTATTCCACTATATTCATTGCCAGCGGTTTCATTAGTTTTGTGAGCAGTTTCCGTAAAGATGGAGGCCGAATCAGCCAAAAAGAAGTTACGGTAAAGGCTTCTCCAGAAGCTTTGGTGTAATACTTTTTATTTGATCTAGCAACCCCCGGTTATCCGGGGGTTTTCTTTTGCCCGCGAGTTTTGTACAGTAGAGTATATGAAACCGGTTTGTAGAATTTTTCGTGCAGAAGTTATGGGCTATTGTATGGGTGTTCGCCGTGCAGTTGAGGCGACCGAAAAAGCTTTGCTGGATAGTAACATCCGCCCCGTATATACTTATGGTCCTCTTATTCATAATCCCCAAGCCCTTGAACGCCTCGCTGAATCTGGTGTGGTTGTTGTTGGTTCTGGTTATGCACCCTTACCTGATAATTTCTCTGGCGCTTCTGTCGTTATTCGTGCCCATGGTATTCCTCCCGAGGAACGCCGTGAGCTCCAACGCCGTGGTGCTAAGTTGGTAGACGCTACGTGTCCTCGTGTTCTTTCTAGTCAAAAAAGAGCACATATATGGCATGAAAAGGGTTACACAGTGTACCTTGCGGGGGATCGAGATCACGGAGAAATAACAGGGATAGAGGGGTATGCTCCTGGATGCGTTGTGCTTGAAAATCGCGAGGATGCTGAGCATTTAGAAAATTACCCCGATCGTGCTGTGCTCATAAGCCAAACAACTATTAAACAAAGTGAATATGACGAGATAGCCGCGGTGCTTGCCGCGCATATTCGAGATTTGGTCGTTCTTAACACTATTTGCCCGGCAACTCTCGAGCGCCAAAAGGCGTTGGAGGTTATGGCCGCTCAAGTAGATGGCATCTTGGTGATCGGCGGTAAGAACTCTGCTAATACCCAGCGTCTTGCTGCAACTGCCCGTCAGTTATGTACTCATGCTTGGCACATAGAAACGCCGGCAGAGATTCCGCAAGAGGCCTTTTTGCTGGAAAGAATTGGCATAACTGCCGGTGCTTCCACTCCCGACGAGATCATAGACGCTGTTGAACAAGCGGTTAAAAAAGGCTACAGTTGAGGCGATTTTAAACCCTTAAAGGGTGAACTTGCTTAGTTGCATAAGAACACAGCACTACTATCGAGTGCGAGGAAAAGGCGATTTATGAAGGCTATTGAACTTGAAAAAGTGTACAATCCCAAGGATTTTGAAGATCGTATTTACGCATCTTGGGAAGAAAACGGTTGCTTTAAACCGATTGACAGCGAATCCGCAACGGAAAAGCCATTTGTTGTCGTTATACCTCCTCCAAATGTTACCGGTGTTCTCCATATGGGGCACGGTCTTAATAATTCGCTTCAGGATATTGTGGTGCGCTATCACCGTATGCGTGGAGCCCCAACGCTTTGGGTTCCGGGAACTGATCATGCAGGAATAGCGACGCAAAACATTGTTGAACGTCGCCTAAAGAAAGAAGGAAAAACTCGCCACGATTTGGGTCGTGATAAATTTATACAAGAAACATGGAAAGTAAAAGAAGAACATCATTCAATTATTACCAATCAACTTAAAAAAATTGGTGCCAGTGTGGACTGGAGCCGTGAACGTTTTACCCTCGATGATGGGCTATCCAGCGCCGTGCGAGACGTTTTTGTTACTCTGTATGAGCGTGGTTTGGTATATCGTGGCAACTATCTTGTTAACTGGTGTACTTCCTGTGGTACAGCCCTTGCAGACGATGAGGTAGACCACGAGGATACAAACGGTGCTATGTACCATATTTGGTACGAGCTTGCCGATGGTCTTTCTATGCCAGACGGATCAACACGACTGGAAATTGCTACAACACGGCCTGAAACACTCTTGGGCGATACTGCCGTTGCAGTTCATCCCGAAGATCCACGCTATGAAAGCCTTGTGGGCAAAAATGTTACACTTCCTTTAACCGGCCGTACCATACCAGTTGTAGCCGATACCTATGTTGATCGAGAATTTGGCACCGGTGTCGTCAAAATTACTCCTGCTCATGATCCCAACGACTGGGAAGTTGCGCGCCGTCATGATTTGGCCGTCATCAATATTCTTAATCCTGACGGTACACTTAACGATGAGGTTCCCGAAAAATATCGGGATCTATCCGTTAACCAAGCACGTAAACGGGTGGTCGCCGATCTTGAAGAACTCGGTTTGTTTAAAGAAAAAAAGAATATTACCCATTCGGTTGGAAAGTGTTACCGATGTAATACACCGGTGGAACCCTATCTTTCTGACCAGTGGTTTGTAAAAATGCGCCCCCTTGCAGATAAGGCCCTTGGTGCTTGGAAGGCGGGAGAAGTACGTTTTTATCCAAAGAAATGGGAAAACACGTATGTACATTGGATGGAAGGTATTCGAGATTGGTGTATTTCTCGCCAGCTATGGTGGGGGCATCGTATTCCCGTATGGTATTGCGACGATTGCGGTAAAATGACTGTGGCACGCGAGGATCCATCTTCGTGCGAACATTGCTCAAGTAAAAAATTGCGCCAGGATCCCGATGTGCTTGATACCTGGTTTTCTAGCTGGTTATGGCCGTTTTCTACACTCGGTTGGCCACAAAAAACTCCCGATTTCGAGAGGTTTTATCCAACCAATGCCTTAGTAACCGCATATGACATAATTTTCTTTTGGGTTTCCCGTATGATTATGGCCGGTCTTGAGTTTACTGGGCAAGTTCCATTCCGCGATATTTATATTCATGGTCTTGTACGCGATAAACAAGGCCGCAAGATGTCTAAGTCCCTAGGGAACGGTATTGATCCGCTCGATGTTGTTTCCGAGTATGGTGCAGATGCTCTAAAGTTTACCCTTGCATTTATGTGTGCCGGTGGGCAGGATATTTTAATTGAAAACGATTCCTTTAAACTTGGTAGTCGTTTTGCTAATAAAATATGGAATGCATCTCGGTATATTTTAGGTAATCTAGAGGGCCGGAAGTTAATTCCCGTAGAACGCGAAAACTTGAATGAGCTTGATCGCTGGATATACCACCGCCTTGATTGCGCTGCAGAAAATGTTTGCTCTGCTTTAGAATCCTATCGTTACAATGACGGAGCGCAACTCGTATACGAATTTTTCTGGAATGATTTTTGTGACTGGTATGTTGAGGCGACTAAGCTTTCCTTCCGCCATGGTGCCGATTCGGAAAAAGACCGTGCGATATCAGTCTTGCTTACGGTGTTGGAATCATCTTTGCGTCTTTTACACCCATTTTTACCCTTTGTAACAGAAGAAATTTACCGTTTTTTACCCGATGAAGTTCGTACTTCTCCATTGTTAATTAATGCTTCGTATCCTGTGCCTGATAAAAAAAACAGAGACGATCAAGCAGAAGCGCGATTTTCTGCCTTGCAGGATTTAGTTCATTCTATCCGAGCCCTGCGTGCTGAGTGTGGTATTGATCCTGCGCTAAAGATACGGGTTGCAAATTTTCTTGAGGCTGGCAGTCATGCAGAGGCGGCACGAGAAAAAACTGATATAATTCGCTTGCTTGCTGGTCTTTCAGAGGTTATCTTCCTTAAGAGCGCTCTTGATCATCCTAAGGGTGCTATAGGTACCGTAGGGAAGGGTTTTGAAGCCTTCGTGGTTCCCGGTGAAGGGTTAGATCCCGCCAAGCTAGCTAGCCGTTTTGAAAAAGAATGTGAAAAAGAAAAACAGGCAAAACAAAAGCTCGCACAAAAACTTGGAAACGCCAAGTTTATAGAAAATGCTCCGGAAGCAGTTGTTGCCTCCGAACGAGAAAAACTAGCAGAAATTGAGCGGAGAATTACTAAACTAGAAGGTTATATACAGGGGTTGCGATAAGTAATGAATACCCAGGACATGCTCGTTCTAAAAGGAATATATCTCGCCCCCTACATGCAGTTAGCTACCGCCTTGATCGGTAAACAACGCCATGCTGGGGGAAATATGTTCCGCCATCAGATCGACACCATGGGTACACTCATAGACTACGGATATATTGACAGTGTCCTCCTTAAGGCTTCAGTTATTCATGATGTTCTTGAAGATATTCCGGACTTTAATCGAAATCAAATACTTGAAATTGACTCTGAATCTGGGCAAGTGTACGACCTCGTTATGGAAGTAACAAAACTTGAAGGGCAGCTTAAATCGGACTATCTCAAACGTATTATCGAAAAGGGTTCGCATAAGGCTAAGGTGCTTAAATGTGCTGATCGCATAAGTAACATGATCAGCCTCGGTTTTGTTACTGATCCAGACTTTATTGAACGATATTGCGAAGAAACAGAGCTTTATATTTTTCCCATAGCCTTAGAAGTTAATTTCGATATGTATCAAGAACTTATTCAATTAGTAATCTCTCGCCGGCAGTATTTGGAAGATTCGGGGTTTTTGTGTCGCAGGATAGAACCGCGAGGTAATTGAATGAATGCCCTATTTTTCCTCCTAACCGTAAAGGATTCGTAATAAACCATTGACCTTGGTGTCTTGGATAGTTATAGTATAAGTACATTTTTATAGATTAGGAGAACCTCATGATTAAAGTAGGTATTAACGGATTTGGTCGTATTGGCCGTATGGTATTCCGCTCAGCGGTTACTAACTTCAAAAACGACATTCAGATTGTAGGGATTAATGACCTTCTCGATCCCGCTTATCTCGTGTATATGCTCAAGTATGATTCAGTACACGGACCTTTCAAGGGCGACATAACCCTTGATGGCGATTACATGGTAGTTAACGGAAATAAAATCCGTATTACCGCAGAACGTGATCCAGCTAACCTCAAGTGGAGCGAAGTTGGTGCAGACGTTGTTGTTGAATCAACTGGTTTTTTCCTCACCGACGAGACCGCTCGTAAGCACATCACCGCCGGAGCAAAGAAAGTAATTCTTTCTGCCCCTTCCAAGGATGACACCCCTATGTTCGTATATGGTGTTAACGACAAGGAATACAAGGGTCAGGATATTATTTCTAATGCTTCTTGCACAACTAACTGCCTTGCACCTCTTGCAAAGGTTCTTAACGATAACTTCGGTATCGTTAAGGGTCTTATGACTACTGTGCATGCTACCACCGCTACTCAGAAGACTGTAGACAGTCCTTCTCAGAAAGATTGGCGTGGTGGACGTGGTATTCTTGAGAATATCATTCCTTCTTCTACTGGTGCTGCTAAGGCTGTTGGTAAGGTACTTCCCGTTCTCAACGGAAAGCTTACCGGTATGGCATTCCGCGTACCAACTTCCAACGTTTCTGTTGTAGACCTTACCTGTATTTTGGATAAGCCTGCTTCAATGGATGCTATTAAGAAGGCCATGAAAGACGCTTCAGAAGGCGCGCTTAAAGGTATTATGCGATATACCGAAGATGCTCTTGTTTCCACCGATTTACGTGGAGAGAGCTGTACTTCAATCTTCGATGCAAAAGCCGGAATTTCTCTTGACGACAACTTCGTTAAGGTAGTTGCTTGGTATGATAACGAATGGGGCTATTCAAACAAAGTTTGTGAAATGGCTAAGGTTATCTCGAAGTAAGACTTCATATATTGCAGCCTAGCTGTGAGTATAAAAGACCATCCGCTAGTCGGATGGTCTTTTTTTTGCTATAGTTATCTAAGCGAAAACTCAGGAGTTGTTCATGGCTGATATAGTAGTTGGTGTAATTGGTTTTGGTACGGTAGGTACTGGCGTTGTGAAGATTTTATTGAACAACCGTTCAATGCTCGAACAGCGTACTGGTTGCCGTGTAGAGCTCAAGCGAATCGTAGATCTTGATACTACGACCGACCGGGGCGTCAGTGTTCCAAATGGAATGCTTACCGATACAATTTCTACTATTTTAGATGACAATGAAATAAATACTGTTGTTGAACTTATCGGCGGTGAAAATCCCGCTAAGAAGTTTATAGAAGCCGCACTTACTGCCGGAAAAAATGTAATTACTTCTAATAAAGAAGTAATTGCCAAACACGGTAAGGCGTTTACTGCAATTGCCAAAAAGCACGGATGTACTATCTTGTACGAAGCTGCTGTAGGTGGCGGGATCCCAGTTCTTCATGCAATTCGCAATTCACTCTCGGCAAATAAGATCGAAAAAGTGTTTGGTATTGTAAATGGCACAACCAATTTTATTCTTTCTAAAATGTCTGAAACTGGTGCCGATTTTGGTGAGACACTCAAAGAAGCTCAGGCTCTTGGGTATGCAGAAGCAAATCCCGAAAATGATGTTGAAGGGTATGATGCACGGTATAAGCTTGCAATTCTTGCTTCTCTCGCGTTTCGTTGTACCGTTAATTATAAAGATATTTACTGCGAAGGTATTACTAATATTTCTTCCGAAGACATTGAGGCTGCAAACCAGTTTGGTTATGCCATTAAAATGCTCGCTATGGGCATTAACCATAAAGATGCGATTCAATTAAGAGTGCATCCAGTTATGGTAGAAAAAGAACATCCTCTTGCTACGGTAGGAGATGCGTTTAACGCGATATATATTCAAGGTGATAGCCTTGGGGAGTCAATGTTGTATGGCCGGGGGGCAGGGGAGCTTCCTACCGCGTCTGCGGTTGTAGGCGATATTATGAATCTCGCATTCCGCAACGATTCCGCGTTTAGCCGCGATACCGATTTTGCGCTGAACGAGCGCAAGATAATGTCGATTAATGACTGTTTTACGAGCTTTTTCATCCGCTGTATCGTAGATGATGCACCCGGCGTTTTAGCAAAAATCGCTAATATATTTGCAAAAAACGAAGTGAGTATACAGGGATTACAGCAAATCGATGCAGATGCCGGAACCGCAACTATTACGATAATTACTCACCAGGTAAAAGAAGAAAAGATGCGCTCTGCCTTGAAAGAAATCGAAGGCCTATCCAGTGTTCAAAAGATCGCCTCAGTTATTCGAGTTGGTTTTGGCGATGAAACTCTGTGATTTTGTCTCTTTACTATTATCTTTAAAATTGAGACATTACATTTATGATATATGACACAATAATAATTGGCAAAGGTCCAGCGGGTATTTCCGCAGCAGTGTATCTCGTGCGTTCTGGTCGTTCGGTTTTAGTTCTAGGTAAAGACGCTGGAGCGCTTGAGCGAGCTGAATCAATCGAAAACTATTATGGATTTCCCGAAAATGTTTCAGGTGCGGAATTAGCTTTACGCGGAATAGCACAGGCGGAACGTCTTGGTGTTACAGTGCTTTCAGAAGAAATTCTTCATCTTGGAATGGATGATGTTTGGTCGGTAAAAACTACGGAAGGCCTGTATTCAACAAAAACTATTTTGATTGCCACCGGCAAGAGTCGTACGAGTATTAATGTTCCCGGTTTCGAACAATATCGTGGAAAGGGAATTAGTTTTTGTGTTACTTGCGACGGTTTTTTTTATCGAGGTAAAAAACTCGCTCTTTTGGGCGCCGGTAGCTATGCGGCAAACGAATATTCTGAACTCCTCGCATTTAGTGAAGACATTACAGTTTTTACCAATGGTGCAGAAATAACGGGTAGTTTTCCCAAGAACGCTTCTATTGTTACCGAAAAAATTACCGCCTTTACTGGCGAAGATAGCGTATCAGCCATTACTACTGCGGAAGGAACCGTTCACGCGATCCAGGGAGTTTTTGTTGCCTTAGGAACCGCTGGTGCTGCAAGTTTTGCTGCTACGGTAGGGGTTGAGCTTTCAGGTACTGATATAGTTATTGATGCGCAGCATATGACCAATATTCCAGGAGTTTTTGCTGCCGGTGATTGTACGGGTGGGTTTTTGCAAATTGCAAAGGCTGTTTCGGATGGAGCACATGCGGCAAAAGGCATTAACTCTTATCTAAAAAATATCTCCTGATCCAATCTTCTTGCGGTATTTACATAATATAGGTAAATTGCTATATTTTTATTGATATATTTCTTTTTATTTAAAATTTTCCCTAGGAGGAATAGTATATGATCAAGACAATCAAGGATGTAGACCTTGTAGGTAAACGCGTGATTATGCGCGTAGATTTCAATGTACCTATGAAAGACGGTGTGGTGCAAGACGATACTCGTATTACCGCTGCATTGCCCTCCATAAATTATATTTTGGAACAAAAACCCCAGTCTCTCGTTCTTATGAGTCATCTTGGGGATCCAGCCAAAGATTCTAAAAAAGCAAAAGAAAAGGCAGAGAAAGACGGTAAGTCTTTTGATAAGGATTCATATATTGCGGGAAAACATCGCATGAAACCTGTCGCTGAATATCTTTCAAAGAAAATTGGAAAGCCTGTTGCCTTTGCTGATTCATGCATGGGCCAAAAGAGTACGATTGATTCTCTTCCAGAAGGCGCTATTCTCATGCTTGAGAATACTCGCTTTCATACTGAAGAGACTTCAAAAGATACTGTAGCGCAGGAAGTGCTTGCAAAGGAACTTTCCCAGTACGGTGAAGTCTATGTAAATGATGCATTTGGAACAGCACACCGCGCCCATGCTTCTACTGCGACCATAGCAAAGTTTATGAAAGTAAAAGTTGGTGGGTTTCTCATGGAAAAAGAAGTTACCTACCTTGAACCCATTGTAAGCAATCCTGTTAAACCTTTAACAGCTATCATTGGTGGTGCTAAAGTTTCTTCTAAAATTGCTGTTCTGGAAAGTCTTCTTAAAAATGCTTCCGCCCTTATTATTGGTGGTGGTATGGCATATACCTTTCTCAAGGCTCAGGGGCACACGGTTGGAAAGTCTCTTGTAGAAGACGATTTTATTGATACTGCAAAAAGCCTGCTTTCAGCAGCTTCGGCAAAAAATGTAAAGATTATTCTTCCAATAGACCATGTATGTGGAGATGGATTTGCTTCAGACACGCCGGTTACTGCAATAGATTCTATCGATATTCCAGATGATAAGATGGGCATGGATGTTGGTCCTAAAACACAGGCTATTTATAAGGATATTATCCTTTCCTCTAAAACTATCGTATGGAACGGCCCTGTTGGGGTGTTTGAATTTGAGGCCTTTGCAAAAGGAACGAGTGTTGTAGCTCACCTTGTTGCTGATGCGACTACAGCTGGTGCCATTAGTGTTGTTGGTGGAGGGGATTCTGTCGCTGCAGTAAATAAGTTTAATCTAGCATCTCGTATGAGTCATGTTTCAACCGGGGGTGGCGCATCTCTTGAATTCCTAGAAGGTAAAACTCTTCCAGGGATTGCAGTCCTCGAAACAAAATA
>DUOS01000048.1 GCA_012838745.1 Treponema sp.
CTCTCCGTCTCCTCACGAGAAATTCGTGTGCACGAAGTTGCGCACACAGTGGTTACAGCCAAGCAGGCGAGGACCGGTATTAGAGCAGAAATAAAATTTTCCATACTGTTTATATATGTATAATAGAAGTTAGTGGCTGATTTTTAGAATAAAAAAACGGAAAGCGTTTAAGCCTTCCGTTTTTTCTGCGATAAAATTATCTAAAGTGTTTTAATTTATTTTAAAAAGATCCAAGGCCACCTTTTTTTACTTCGTAATGACTAAAAGACATTACAAAAGATGCCCTTCCCTGGGTAACAGAACGAAGTGCTGTAGAAAATCCGAACATCTTCGACATAGGCGCTTCAGCGTTCACCGATTCAATCGACGGCTTTGAATCCATGCTCGAAATGATGCCGCCACGCTGGGTTATCTGCCCCATCGCTTCACCAACAAATTCTTTGGGAGAAAGGATTATTACCTTCATCACGGGTTCTAAAAGCTCGGGAGAGCCATTTTTACATGCTTCATCAAAGCCCATAGATGCTGCAGCTTCAAATGCAAATGGAGTAGAAGTTTGTTCGTTATAATCGAGTCGAGTCAATGTTACACCAATATCCACACAGGGATAACCGTATTGAATTCCCGATCCAAAGGAGTTGGTAACAGCCCGTTCAACTGCTTCAAATATCTCTTGTGGGATTATTCCCTTTTTCACTTCGGAAGAATATTTATTCCCAGAACCACGGGGAAGCGGTGCAACCTTTAGCGTAACTCCCGCTTCAGTTTCCTTACCTGCTATATTTTTACTAAATACTTGGGTGTGTTCAGTTTCTGTGGTAACGGATTCACGGTAGGTAACCTGAGGGTTTCCAACCTTCGCATTTACCTTAAAATCTTGTATCATACGAGCCACAAGAACTTCAAGATGCAGTTCTCCCATACCAGAAATAATTAGTTGACCAGTCTCAACATCTTCCCGGCTCGTAAATGTTGGATCTTCACGGGAAAGAACTTGGAGCGTTTCCTTAAGTTTATCGCGCTCAGAAAGAGTTCTAGGTTCAATTGAAACAGAAATAACTGGCTCCGGAAAGTGCATGTCTTCAAGCAACAGGGGCATCCCTTCACTACCAAGAGTATCTCCCGTTTGAGCAAATTTAAGCCCAATAATAACCGCAATGTCGCCAGCTTCAATACTATCCATTTGCTCGGTTTTATTTGAGTGCATACGCAAAATACGATTAACTCGTTCGCGCTTCTTTTTTGCTATGTTATAAATCTGGTCGCCAGATTTTATTTTTCCGGAATACATACGCACGTAACACAAAGAGCCTGCTTCACGTTCATGCTGAATTTTAAATACAAGCCCGAGGGGAGTGCCTTCCGCCTCACATGGAATTAACACATCAGTTTCTTTCTTGGTATGAAGTGCCTTTGCTGGAGGTACTTCATGTGGAGCTGGTAAATAATCCACAATTGCATCGATGAGAGGTTGAACACCCTGATTCCTGCGTGCTGCCCCGCATAGGAAGGGCATAAACCGGTGGTTTAACACAGCCAGGCGAATTTCTTTGTGAATAAGATTAACCGGAACTTCTGCACCTTCTAAAATCAGTTCTGTAATTTCATCAGATTCTGCAGAAACGGCATCAAGGAGTTTTTCCCGCCAAGATTCAGCCTCAGCGAGGCGTTGTTCCGCAATGGGGGTCTCGTTAAAAGTAATGCCATCATCATCCACATCCCAGCGAATTTCTTTCATGCTGATAAGATCAATAACACCTTCAAAATCACTTGCCTGCCCAATAGGAATCTGAAGAGCAACACAATCGACTGAAAATTTCTTGTGTACATCTTCCAATACTGCAAAATAATCTGCACCAACACGGTCCATCTTATTAACAAAACAAATAAGGGGAACGTGATACTGTTCTGCTTGGCGCCATACAGTCTCAGTTTGAGGCTGTACGCTTCCAACTGCGCAAAGTACGGCAATAGCTCCATCGAGAACACGCAAAGAACGTTCCACTTCTGCGGTAAAATCCACATGGCCCGGAGTGTCAATAATATTGATCTGATGATCACGCCACCAAGTTGTAGTAGCCGCGCTCTGAATAGTGATTCCGCGTTCCTGTTCCTGGGTCATCCAGTCCATAGTCGCTTCACCGTCATCTATCTCGCCAATCCTATGTATTTTTTTTGTATAAAAAAGAATACGTTCGGTTGTAGTAGTTTTACCCGCATCTATATGAGCCATAATTCCAATATTTCGCATCTTATCCAGCATGAATAACTCCTGATATCTAGTAATAGTATAGGTTTACCGAGCTTTCCTCAAGGGCTGTTTCATGCGATACTATAGGTAATAACACCGCAAGGAGAAACTTGAAAATGGAAAAAAGAACTTGGCTCGATGCCTCCCTCCCCTTGAAAAAAAGAGTAGCATTACTCATGGATGCCATGACCCTTGATGAAAAAATCGCACAAATGGTACAGATTAGTTACAGTGTCGTAACGAGTG
The DNA here is from genome assembly GCA_012838745.1 of Treponema sp. Classification (GTDB taxonomy): domain Bacteria; phylum Spirochaetota; class Spirochaetia; order Treponematales; family Treponemataceae; genus Teretinema. The sequence continues at coordinate 2,498 of DUOS01000048.1, forward strand.
AGGAAGCCGATAAATGGGCAAGCACCGGCGCTGGTTCCTTCTTACATGTACTTGGAAATAATTCACGACGACTTCAACGCTTGGCAACAGAAAACCGCCTAGGCATACCAGTAATTTTTGGTATAGACGCTATTCATGGCCACGCCATACACAACGGCGCCACTGTTTTCCCCAGCCAACTAGCACTCGCCTGTAGTTGGAACACCAACTTAGCTGAAAAAATGGGCGAAGTAACTGCACGCGAAGTTGCTGCAGAAGGCCTCCACTGGACCTTTTCTCCAGTTTTTTGCCTTGGGCGCGATCTACGCTGGGGGCGAGTTAACGAAACCTTTGGAGAAGACGCCTTCCTTTCTGGAAAGATGGGCACAGCAGTTATCCGCGGATACCAAGGCGATGACCCATCACATCCCGAACGCATAATTGCTTGCGCTAAACACTACATCGCCTATGGCGAGAGTACTGGTGGCCGTGATTCCTACGAAACTCCAATAGGCATGCGCACAGTACGAGATATTTTCTTGCCACCTTTTGCCGAGGCTGCCCGTGCAGGCTGCCTAACCTTTATGGCAGGATACCAAACAATAGATCGAGTCCCCTGCTCGGCTCATAAAAAACTTCTACGTGAAATTCTTAAAGACGAACTCGGCTTTACTGGTTTTGTAGTAACTGATTGGTCAAACGTAACGAGCCTTATTAAACGCCAAAAAATTACTGATAACTTCGAAGATGCCTCACGCATCGCCATAGAAGCAGGCAACGACATGATTATGACCAGCCCAGAATTCTACGAAGCAACTCGTTCTCTTGCCAAAAAAGGCAAAATTGATCTTACCCTCATAGATGACTCCGTTGCACGCATTCTTCGTGTTAAATTTATTGCCGGTCTTTTTGATGTTCCTGAAAAAATTAAAACACTTAGTCTAGAAAAAGACCCAACTGCAGAAGAATCAAACCGTGTGTTCAATTGCGAAGCACATCAAGCGGTTAATTATGAAACTGCCGTTCAATCAATGGTTTTACTTAAAAATGACGAAGTAAAAGGTACGCCTGCCCTACCTATACGTGGAAAAGACGACAAAGACGTTCATTCAGTTTTACCCCAAGGTTCACCGCGAACAGTAAACACTGTTGCAGTAATTGGCCCTAATTCTGATTCAGTTCGCGCCCAGTTCGGCGACTGGACTTTCTTTACCCATCCAGTACCACACCTCGATGCTATTCCAGAACTTCATGTTACTACCATGCTCGAAGGAATCCGCGAAGTTGCATCCCAGCAAGGCGTAAAAGTACTATGGGACAAGGGCTGTGATATCTTTGATCCAGCAAAAGAAAGCATTGCACGTGCATGTAGTATTGCCAGCAAGGCTGATGCAGTCTTTGTCTGCCTCGGAGATACACTGATACAAACTGGGGAAGGACACGATAGAGCAGATCTTGCCCTTTCTGGCGCACAGGATGCCCTCACAGACGCACTTGCAGTAGTGTGCAAAAAGAAAAAGATTCCCCTTATTGCAATACTAGTAAATGGTAAACCCCTCGAGTTTGAACGAGTTGTAAACAATGCCGATGCAGTGCTAGAAACATTCAACTCGGGAACATTGGGAGGTCGTGCAGCCGCAGACATTCTTTTTGGAAAAGTCGCTCCTCAAGGACGCCTGCCCATATCATTTCCCAGAAAAACCGGGCAACTCCCCGTGTACTACAATCAAGTTCCTGGCTGGCATGATGGAAGCTACTTCGATTGCGAAGCAACTCCTCTTTTTGCCTTTGGAGAAGGTCTTTCTTACACATGGTTTTCGTATGAAAACATTCAGCTTTCACAAAAAACCGCCTCAAAGACCGACACCATACAGGTTTCCGTTACAGTTACGAACACCGGTGCCTGCGCATCAACTGAGACCGTTCAACTGTATGTAACCGATTGTTACTCTTCTATCACAACTACTGTGCGAGAACTCAAGGGCTTTACCAAGGTCTATTTAGAAGCCGGTAAAAGTAAAAAAGTGACTATTGACCTTGCTGTAGAATCTCTTGCAATCATTAACGAAGAGGAACAAGCAGTTGTGGAAAACGGTGAATTCAATATACAAATAGGCCACGATTCGCGTCCTGAAAGTCTTCTTGCTACGATACTTACCGTAAAATAAAACTGTAGAGTCCCTGCTCAGCGGGGGCTCTATTTTTTTGTCTTAGCCGTTTTTGCTTTCGGTTTTGCTTTCACTTTCGTTTTAGGAAAAGCCAAATCAAAAACCTCTTCCATGCGGCTCACTGGATGGAAAACAATACCTTTACGCACGTGTTCGGGAATATCATCAAGGTCGCGAACATTTGCTTCTGGAATAATAATTTCTTTAATACCATTTCTTCTTGCAGCAATCGTCTTTTCTTTGAGACCCCCTATAGGGAGCACCTGCCCAGTGAGAGAGAGCTCCCCCGTCATGGCAAGGTTTTTACGAATTGCTTTCCCGTGAACCAATGAGAGCAGGGCTGTTGCCATAGTTATTCCAGCCGATGGGCCATCCTTAGGAGTTGCGCCTTCGGGTATATGCAAATGTACTTGCTTCTTTTCATACCATTCAGGATTCGCCTGCTCAGTATCGGTTACAAAGTGCTTAACCCATGACCAAGCTATAGATGCAGACTCTTTCATTACATCACCCATTTGGCCGGTAAGATTAAAGCCTTCTTTACCAGGATTAGAAATTGCCTCAATAATAAGGGTATCTCCACCCATAGTCGTCCAAGCAAGGCCAACCGCCGTACCGGGTAGATCGGCCTTCTTTCCAGTATCTTCTCGGAAAAGAGGTTTCCCCAGCATTTTCTCTATCAATGGCAGGTCGGCAACAATTCGTTCCTTTGCATCGCGCTCTTTAAACACAATTTCAGTGGCTAATTTTCGGTGTATCTTGTCTAGATTTTTTTCAAAATTACGCACACCTGCTTCGCGTGCATAGGAATTCGCAATAAAAAGCAGGCTCTTTCTATTATAACTCACCTGACGTTTACGTAAACCATTCTTATCAAGACTTCGAGGAACTAAATAATTTCGAGCAATTTCCATTTTTTCCGTATCTATATACCCAGAAAGTTGAATTATTTCTGCTCGATCTAATAGTGGACTAGGAATTGCATCAAGAGTATTCGCTGTAAGAATAAATAGAATATTGGAAAGATCATAGGGTAAATCCAAATAATGATCCCTAAATGCTACGTTCTGCTCAGGGTCCAGAACCTCGAGCAGGGCGCTTGAAGGATCTCCCTGGTAACTCGTACCCATCTTATCTACTTCGTCTATCATGAATACAGGTGCCATAGTTTTAACAATCTTAAGCCCCTGCATTATTTTTCCAGGCATGGCTCCAATATATGTACGGCGATGGCCCTTAATTTCAGCCTCATCACGCATTCCACCTACAGAAAACCGGAAAAAAGGCTTATCCATTGCGCGGGCAATAGAACGACCAACACTCGTTTTACCAACCCCAGGAGGACCAACAAGCAAAATAATAGCACCCTTAGTATCATTGCGAAGTTTCCGTACCGCTAGATACTCGATTATTCGCTTTTTTACGTCTTCAAGACCATAATGATCCCCATCAAGAACCTTACGTGCCTCTGGTAACTCGAAGGATTCGGCCGTAGGCACAGACCAAGGAAGATTAACAATAGTTTCAAGATAATTGCGAACTACAATATATTCACCACTATTCGAATCCATAAGAGAAAATTTTTCTAGTTCACCTTCTACAGATTCCTTTATTTCACCTTCGAACTTACATGCTTCTATTTTTTCTTTAAATTTCTGGTATTCAGAACTTTTTGCATCGGTAGTTAAACCGAGTTCTTCTTTAATGGTTTTGAGTTCCTCGCGCAAGAAATATTCGCGCTGATTCTTTTCTATCCTATTATTTATTTCATGTTGAATTTTTTTCTGAACACGCAATAGTTCTTGTTCTTTCTTAATAAAAACGAGAACCTGTTCCATTCGCTGGCGAATGTTTTGTATTTCTAAAATACGCTGCTGATCATCTTTATCAACGTTGAGAATACTCGCAATAAAATCTGCAATTTTTCCAGGATGATCAATGTTGATCATATTCATACGCATTTCTTCAGAAAACAACGGGTTGTTTTCGGATATTTCTTTCATTTCTCCAATAAGAGCCCGAGTTAACGCTTTTACCTCAAAGGTATCGGCATCTTCATCATCAAGATATTCAACAATACCAAGCATAGGTTTTTGTTTGCTCACAATTTTTCTTATGCGAAAACGTTTAATAGTGGAAATGAACACGTTTATTCCACCATCGGGTAAGTTAATTTTTTTTATAATACGAGCTACAGTTCCTACCTGATGAAGATCAGCAAGCGTGGGATTATCGGACTCTTCCTTGTCCATACAGATTCCAATAAATCCATCGCCCGTGTATGCTTCATCGATAACCTTTACGTCATCCTGATTATTAATCATAATAGGCGTAAATATCCCAGGAAATATGGGTCTTCCAGTTAACGAAATAATAAAGAGCTTATTAGGTAATAGTTGTTCGATCGGTATAATTGTTTGTTCAGCCATAGAATAAATATCCTTAAAATTGAAGTAAAAGTCAAACTGAATCTATTCATTAATCCATTAGTTAAAACAAATTGCAGTGCTTTTTTTTGTATGCTAGAATAGAAATGAAATAAAACAGGAGCCTGTATATGGAAAAAAAAAACCCGCATCGCAGACCGAGTTGGGATGAATACTTTCTTGAAGTATGCCACGCAATAGAAAAGCGAGCAACCTGCGATCGTGGGCGCTCTGGTTGTGTTATAGCCCACGGAAACCAAATACTAGTCACCGGATATGTTGGTTCTCCCACCGGCCTACCTCACTGCGATGAAGTGGGTCATCAATTTAAGAAAATGCAACACGAAGACGGTACCATAACCCAACATTGTGTACGTACAGTACATGCAGAGCAAAACGCTATATGCCAAGCTGCACGCCGCGGAATATCAATTGAAGGCGCCTCTCTTTACTGCAAGATGACTCCGTGCAGAACCTGCGCAATGCTTATTATTAACTGCGGTATATCTCGAGTTGTCGCAGAACGGCGTTACCACGACTGTGCGGATACTATAGCTATGTTCAAACAAGCAGGAATACAACTCGAGCATATTATTGACGAAGTTCAACAGTACAGTGGACAATAACATTTGTTTATAGTGTTTTTTCGAGCCAGTCTTTAAAATCATCATAATCTGCAGACATAGGTTCAGATCTATCTGGCAAATTAAGAACCTTCGCAAGACGATCTGGAATTGTTGGTTCACGACTAATAGCCTTATTCACAGTTTCACCAAATTTAGCTGGATGAGCTGTTTCAAGAATCATACCAATACAACTTTTACCTATACACTTTTTAGCCCATTGAGGTGCAGTTTTTTTAGATCCTTGTAACCCCGGTTTTCCTTCTGGTGTGCGCTCTCCGGCTAAAAGCCGCGCCATAGCACCTGAACGAGCAGAATCCCAAGCAGCCCAACCAATAGCACCGTGAGGATCAATTACATAGCCGGTTCTATCGTGACAAGATCGAATTGATTCGATAGTACCAATATCATCGAGCCAATACCCGGCAATAAGCTTTTGTGCTGATTCAAGATCATACATAGCTACTATGCGTTCAAAATTACTTGGCGCACCTACATCCATAGCATTAGAAAGAGTTTCAACCGAAGGACGGGCACGATATTGCCCATCATTGAGCCAGTCGGGAACAGTACGGTTTTCATTTGTTGCAGCTATAAAACCTTGGATAGGCGCACCCATTTCGCGCGCGATAAGACCAGAGGTCAAATTACCAAAGTTACCCGAAGGAACAATTGCTATAAGTGAGGGGCAGTCTATTTTATTATCAAAATGGCATCGATCATGAATTAAAAGAGAACCATAAATATAATAAAAAGACTGTGGTAAAAGCCGTGCTATATTTATTGAGTTTGCAGAAGAAAGCCGGAATTTCTTTCTAAGAGACGAATCGGTAAATGCTGTTTTAACAAGTTTTTGGCAGTCATCAAATGTTCCTGAAACGCACAGAGAACGTACATTACCATCGAAGGTAGAAAGCTGTTTTTCTTGCAAGGGAGATATTTTTCCTCGTGGATAGAGGATGGTAACATCTATTCCAGGAACACCGTAAAAAGCACTTCCTACCGCACTTCCTGTATCACCAGAGGTTGCTACAAGTATATGGAGGGGATCTGGTTCATTTCGATTAAAATACGCCATAACACGAGCCATAAAACGGGCACCAAAATCTTTAAAGGCACAGGTTGGTCCGTGAAAGAGTTCTAAAATATAAGTAGTTGGATCAATGGGAGTTATGGGAGCAGTAAAGGGATAACAATCAGCAATGATTGCCATGAGCTCATCAGCAGGAATTTCCTCTTCGATGAACATCTTTGAAACTTCTAAAGCGATATCGCGAAAAGAAGGCACTGGAGTTTTACTCAAAAAAGAAGGTGGTAACTTCGGAATAGTTTCCGGAATATACAAGCCACCGCTTTCGGGATCCATACCTTGCATAACTGCTGTTTCAAAAGTTACGCGTGTGTCTTTATTTCTAGTGTCACGATACCTCATAAAAAAATTATATCACAACCTAGTAATTGGAGCAATCGAAAGTAAAACATGCTATACTTTTTAACATGAAACCAATCAATCGTTATCTTGACGCAGCTATATTAAAGCCAGAATTTACCACCGAACAAGTAATAGCCGCAATCGACGAAAGCCTTCGTTGGAATACTAAAACCGTCTGCGTGCGACCATGCGATGTTGCTCTTGCGCGTGAACGCTGCGAAGGAACAGAAACCGAAGTAAGCTGTGTTCTTTCTTTTCCTCATGGCTGTGCCCCAACACCAGTAAAATCTTTTGAAGCAAAAAATTTAATCGAGCAAGGCGCACATGAAATCGATATGGTCGCAAACTTTGGTAAAATTCGTTCTGGCGACTGGTCTTATGTTCAAGATGACATTTCTGCAGTTGTTGCTGTTTGCAAACCTGCCGGTATATTAGTAAAAGTAATTTTTGAAACCTGCTTTCTTTTACCTGAGGAAATAGTACGCACTACTAAAATTTGCATTGCTTGCGGAGCAGATTTTGTTAAAACTTCAACAGGTTTTGCTTCCGGTGGTGCTACTAAAGAGGCTGTACGTATTATGATTGAAACTGGAAATGGAAAAATACAAGTAAAACCTTCTGGTGGCATACGAGATAGAGAAACAGCTCTTGCATTTTTAGAAATGGGTGCAACACGATTAGGAACAAACTTTGCTGCAAGCGAAGCATTAGTAACCGGTAAGACTGGAGCTAAAACAACAGGCTATTAATTCTGCCTTTCTAAAACACCAATAAACAAAAAAAGGAGCCCAGCCGTTAAACGGTTTAGGGCTCCTTACAATTCGTATTCTACTAGAACTATTCTTTAACACTACCCATAGTAAGACCAGAAATAATGTACCGAGACATGACCCCATAAAATACTAATATCGGTACTATTGAAACGGCAATACCCAGGTATATTCCACCGTATTCTGTACGATAAATATCACCGCGAAGCATCTGAACAAGCATCGGCAAGGTGTATTTCTTTGTGCTCGAAATGAGAACAAAGGGAGTAAAGAAGTTATTCCAAGATCCAACGAAAGAAAAAATTGCTTGAGTCGCAATAGCTGGCGTTATAATCGGGAAAATTATAGTGTTAAAAATCCTAAACTCTCCTGCACCATCTATACGAGCTGCATCAATTAAATCGAACGAAAGAACCGACGCAAGATATTGCCTCAAAAACAAGACAGTACCTGCTGCCGCAATTGTTGGAATAATAAGTGGAATGTAACTATCGAGCAAGCGGAGTTTAGCTACAAACTGATAGAATCCAATAAAACCAAGGGTTGGAGGAAGCATCATAACTAAAAGGATTAATCCCCACAGGGCATTGCGTCCCTTAAACTTATAGACATGTAGGCCGTAGGCCGTCATTGCCGAAAAATAAACAGAAACAATAGTAGTAGTTACCGCAAGGAACAAGCTATTAAAGAATCCTTGCTGTATATGGAAACCTCGACCAGTAAGGATCTTCCAGTTAGTAAAAATATTAGAACCAGGAATTAATGAAATACCCTTGTTAATTTGTGCGTTCGTTCTCGTTGCGTTTACCAGCATGAGGTAAATAGGAACAATGGCGAGTATACCAAGAAAGATCATCGCAATGTAGATGAAAAAGCGTTTCATATTAAGTTGTCCAGAATATGATGCAGCCAAAGTCTTATGCTTGCCTTTTTTTGTTATTGTTGTTTCAGGAGCAACAGATTTTTCTTTCATTTTTTTCCCACCTTAAGTACACGGCTAGGTTTCATTTCGCTTCTATCCTGCATTGCAAAATAAATAATCAAAGCAAGTACCACAATGATTATTGTTATACCTATTGAAATAGCAGCAGCGTAGGCATAATCATTAACTCCTTGGAAAGCAAGGTTGTACATATAAACTATCGTCGTTCTAATCTTAAAGTCTGGTCCACCGCGCATATCAGTAAGCAAGAACGGTATATCAAACATCTGCATACCACCAATCATGGAGGTAACAAGAATGTAAAGCATCATCGGTCGAAGCATGGGCAGAGTAATAAACCAAGTTGTCTGACGACTATTTGCCCCATCCACAACTGCAGACTCAAAGAGGGAAACGTTAATGCTAGTAATCCCTGCCATGAGCATAATTACCGTATGACCGTACCACATCCACCATTGAACAAATGCTACGATACCACGAGACATAGCCACATTACGGAAGAAATTAAATGCTTCACGAACAGGTGTTCCATCTCCTCTAATAAATTCATCATAAATGCCAAGACCTTGCAAAAACTGATTCACAGGACCTAAGGGATATCCAAAAAGGCTACGAAACAACAGCGCTACCGAGGCTGCCGTAAGCAAATTCGGCATATAAATAATAGCTCTGAAAAAGCCTCTTCCTTTCAATTTTAATCTTGCATCTGAAAGCCAAATAGAGAGAATCAGGGCAACACCAAGCTGAGGGAAAAAGTTCCAACCCCACATGATGAAGGTGTTTTTCACTGCACCCCAAAAATACTTGTCTGAAACTAATTTAGTAAAGTTTTTTAGACCTACAACCTCATAATTACCCGCTAATCCTTTAAAACCTTTTGAGTTAGTAAATGCAAGAAATAAGGTATAAATTGTTGGATAAAAATTAAAAGCAAAGTAAACAATTACAAAAGGAAGCACAAAGAAATAACCCCAGCGATTAATGCGGGCTTCGTTGCCTATTGTCTTTTGTTTCATCGGTTTTCCCCTTTGTATAATGCGATAAAAAAGGGCACGGAATAGGCGTTAACCGTTTCCGCACCCCTCTATCTACATCTCGTTTCTCAAATCTTAGAGACCGAGCTGAGCATTGACCTGGCTCTTAAAGTCATCAATCGATTCATTGAGGCTCTTTTCGCCATTCATATAAGCAGTTACTGCTTCACCAAATAGACCTTCAACAGCCTGGTCGGTTCCCTGTGTAAGCTTTCCATCAACAGCTTTGGCCATTTCGGCAAAAGCTGCATAGTGATTCTGTCCACCAAGGTAAGGATCCGAATAGGTATCCTTGATCTTGTTTACAACGTTCATGTTGGAAACAACGTCACCGGTGTCTGTTGCCCATGCTTCGAGGAAGCCGTCGTCAGTTGTAAGGTATTTGATAAATTCCTTAGCTGCTGCAACGTTCTTGGTGCCTTTGTATGCACCAATCCAAGTACCACCCCATCGATATGGTGCAGGTCCAGGGCACATTGCCCAGTCGCCAGAAGCGTCAGGAGCATTGGTCTTGAGAACATAGTGGAGACCCCAGGTAGGAAGAAGGTAGGAAAATACATCAACGTGCTTTCCGTTTTCGTCTGTGAGTTCACCCTTCATACCGGCGAACCAACCTTCTGACCACTGACCTGCGCGGCCTTCATAGCCTTTGTCTTTAAGAAGTTTTGACATTTTCATAAAGTCGATCATTGCAGGATCGATATTAAGTTTGTCATTAACAACCCAAGGACCCTTACGAGCGCCGAGGTATACGTTGTTCATGTCACCAGTGGAAGAAACGATAACGCAAGTTCCATTGGATTTTGTCTTAAGAAGTTCGGCAGTTTCAACAAACTTGTCGAGACTTGAAACGTGCTTTTGAACTTCGGCTGGATCATCGGTACCGAGGTATTTCTTTGCGAGGCTACGGCGATAGAATAATGCGCCGGGTGCTGCCTGCCAAGACATTCCATATACTTTACCGTTATAAGTTCCAACTTCGATCGGATATGCAAGCGATTTTGAACGAGCTTCATCTGCGATATCGGTAATATCGAGAAGAAGACCTGATTCAACGTACTTTCGTACGAACGCTGCTTCCAAAGCGAATACGTCAGGAGCTCCCTGTCCAGAAGCAAGTACTGGATCAAGTTTGTTTGGGAACTGATCGGTTGGGGTAAGTGAATACTCAACTTCAACACCGGGGTGAGTTGGGCCATAGTACTTGTCGACCATAGTTTGCAACTCGTCGGTGAATGACCAAACAACCAGTTTTCCTGAAGCTGCTTTAGTAGCTGCTTCTTTCTTGGCACAACCACTGAGTAATACAGCAGCTGCTACAAGAACGATAAGAAATTTCTTCATCTTTCTCTCCTCTTTTCTGTTTGACAGGTAGTGCTTTTGCATTAACCTGCCTTTCATAGGTACAATCCTACACCCTTTTATGATGCGCTGTCAAATGGTTTTTTTTTATCGGCACAAATGTAAACCGGTTTAATTGTGCATCAGGCATAACAAGTGGCATTTACTTGATTTTGATTTCGTTTTTCAAAATTTTTCGTAGAAACAGTCCAGAAGGAGAAAGGTCGGAATCAACCCATCCACCCTTACCATTTCTGTCCTTATTATACTTGAGTATTCCTGAATCTTCGCCTTTATTATTTACCGACCAATTCGCCCATGACAGATTATGTTTGCGCATAAATGATAGCCAGGGCATAACTTTATCTGGATGAAACTGATCTCCATTATCCAATGTAGTGCCCCACTCAGTAACAAAAAGAGCCAAACCAGCATCCATAGCTCTTTCCGCTTTTGCCATCAACTCCTCACCGTGGCTTCCTGCATAAAAATGCAAGGTATACATGATGTTGTCGTAGCCGATAATAGGGTCTTCGGCAGCCTTATCAACATCCTGGCTCCACGTAGGAGTTCCCACAATAATAATATTGTTAGGATCGTGTTTTCGGATTACCGCAATTACTTCTTCTGCGTACGGCTTTATTGAACCGCTCCAAGTAACATCGTCACCATTGGGTTCGTTACATATTTCATAAATAATGTTTGGGTAGGATCCGTATTTCTGTGCCATTTCATCAAAAAAAGCAAGCGATTGCGCTTTGTATACATTGGGATCCCGATCACGATGCACATGCCAATCAATAAGAACATACATACCCAAATCAATGGCAGCCTCAACAGAATCAATTACTTTAAACTTGAGTACTGGGCCGGTTATGTAGCCGCCCTCGGTCAAATAGAGAGCCGCACGCCATAATTGGGTATTCCAGTCATCGCGCAACCACTTGAGTACATCACGATTTGCATATTTACCGTGCCAATGCAGTCCATGGGAACTCATTCCACGCAACTGAACCGGCTCACCTGCTTCATTGCATAAATTTGTTCCTATTATTTGAAGCTGCCCGTAGCGTTCTACTACAGTGCGCCCATCCTTATCAACAGCAAGGCGGGTATCCTTGTCTGAAGAACAAGATGCAAGAAAAAAAACAAAACAAAGTGCGCAAAGCGCTGCAACATATTTCTTCATAGCATTCCTCCGAGAAAAGTATAGCATCAAACAGTAAGTTTCGATACCAAACAAATTACTTTTAAGTAAAATCGGCAATCTGCAAATATGTTTTACGATATTCGACTGGGGGCATCCCCGTACACTTTTTAAAAATTCTCGAAAAATGGAACTGATTCTCAAATCCAAACCAAGCAGAAATCTCACCCACTAGTTTGTCGGTAGACATAAGCATCCCCGAAGCACCCTCTACTTTTAGCCGCGTAAAATACTGATAAGGAGTCATACGCACCTCATCGCGGAAAACTCTAATAAAGTGTTCTTCGGATATTCCAACCTTGCGAGCTATTTCTTCTACGGTGGTATTTTCACGAACCATTTTTTGCATAATAGACAAAGCTTTTTCCACATGCACCTGGTTTGTTCCAACACGAGCTACCGTATCACGGCGAAGTTCACCACGACCAAACCACCGGTATAAAAAACTAGTAAGTAAATGCTGTGCAGAATCTTGGAGCGAAACATCAGAGGATCGAGACATTTGCAGAACATCTTCAAACTGAAACCTAAAATTAGTATTAATAGAAAGAACTGTCTGTCGATTTGCAAGACAGGAGTTAAGTGCAGCATATAACGGAGCATCAACAGAATCGGGGGAAACATCCAAAGAAAACAAAATAGCATAATAAGTCAGGGGTACCGACACAGTTTCTGGTAGTAGCGAATGAAACTCACGAGGCCCCGAAAGATAGAGCCTACCAGATGAAACAGGGTATCGAGTGCGGTTACATAAAAAGGAACCGTTGCCTTCGAGGAAAAAATGAATTTCGTATTCTCCCGCGCCATGGGCATGATACCGCCCATGCCAAGAAAGACGGTTTCCGCCGGAAAGCCGGTATACAAAGACAGAATCTAGTATGTTCACCATGTAATTATAGAAGAAATAGTTAAAAATATCAATTTTAGATATAGATAATCAGATAAAACCATACCGCGATGCAAAAACATAGCCTATACTTTTAGTCATAAGCACGGAGGAGTTACATGAAAACAGTTGCCGGAATTGATATGGGAACCCAGAGCATGAAGGTTATCCTTTATAACTGGGAAACTAAAGAAATAATAGCCAAAACCCAAGAATCAGTAGATATTATCGCTAAAAATGATGGTACTCGCGAACAAAAAGCTGAGTGGTACGACGAAGCAATTACCAAATGCTTTGCTAATTTTACCCCAGAACAGCGCGCAAGCATTAAAGCAATAGGCGTTTCAGGGCATCAGCACGGCTTTGTCCCCTTGGACAAAGATGGAAAAGCGCTGTATAACGTCAAACTCTGGAACGACACTTCTACCGTGGAAGAATGCGATATACTAACTGAGGGTGCAGGCGGAAACGACGCCGTAATAAGCGAAGTTTGCAACCTCATGCTTCCCGGATTTACCGCACCAAAGATTCTGTGGCTCAAACGCCATAAACCCGAAGCATTTGCAAAACTTCACTATATTATGCTCCCCCATGATTATTTAAACTTCCTACTTACCGGGAACTATGTTGCCGAATGCGGAGACGCATCAGGAACGGCCCTTTTCAACGGTATTCGCAGGGAATGGTCAAAGAAAATTTGTAACCTCGTGGATCCCGGTCTTATCAACCTCCTCCCCGATCTGATCGATTCCGACAAACCTGCGGGGAAGATTTCCCGGGAAGCCGCCTCACGGTTTGGTCTCCCGGGAGATATTCCTGTTTCCTCCGGAGGAGGAGACAACATGATGGGAGCCATTGGAACCGGTACAGTTCGCGACGGATTCCTTACTATGAGCCTCGGTACTTCGGGAACCCTCTATGGGTATTCCAAAAATCCCGTATCCGATCCAATAAAAGGACTTTCTGGATTCAATTCATCTACCGGCGGATATTTACCCCTACTGTGTACTATGAACTGCACCGTGGCCACCGAAGAAACAAGAAAACTATTTAATCTCGAAGTCAAGGAGTTTGACGATTGCGCATCAAAAGCACCAATTGGTTCCGAGGGAGTTGTTTTTCTTCCATTCTTTAACGGTGAGCGCACCCCCAACCTTCCCAACGGGCGAGCAAGCATCAATGGCTTGAGCTCAGCAAATTCTTCTCGCGAAAACATCTCCCGAGCGGCAATGGAGGCAGCTATTTTCGGTATGAGAATAGGCCTTGAAGCCTTCCAAGCACTCGGCTTCCGCGCACGAGAGATTCGCCTCATCGGTGGTGGTGCGAAAAGCCCACTGTGGAGAAGCATTGCAGCAAACGTCATGAATTTACCAGTTAAACTTCCTGCCAGCGACGAAGCGGCTGCAATGGGTGGCGCAGTTCAAGCATTGTGGTGTCTTATGAACCTTGAAGGCAAAAAGACTGGCATTGAAGAACTCACTGATGAACACATCCAAATCAATGAACAAGGATGCATAAACCCCGATCCAGCATCAGTAGCCGCATACGATAAAGCATACGCAGAATACAATCGGTATCTTGGAGCGCTCGCTCCTTTATATATTTAACGCACACTATGGAGGTGTATTATGGCAATTTTTAAAGGAAACAAAGAATATTTTCCCGGAATCGGTAAAATAGCCTACGAAGGCCCTAAATCAAAGAACCCACTCGCGTTCAAGTACTACGACCCAGATAAAGTAGTTGGCGGAAAGAAAATGAAAGATGTTCTCCGCTTTGCAACCGCATACTGGCATACCTTCTGTGCAGACGGAGCTGACCAGTTCGGAAGCGGAACCTTCAACTTCCCGTGGAGTACGGCAACCGATCCACTGGCTAAAGCCGAAGATAAAGCCGACGCAGCCTTTGAATTTATCACCAAACTTGGAACCCCCTACTACTGCTGGCACGACCGCGATATTTCGCCAGAAGGATCAACACCAGACGAATCCATTAAAAACCTTGAAAAGGTAACTGACGGACTTAAAAAACGACAAGACGAAACTGGCGTAAAACTCCTTTGGGGAACTGCAAACGCATTCACGAATCCTCGCTTTATGAACGGTGCCGCAACCAACCCCGATTTTTCTGTAGTTGCCCTTGCTGGAAACCAGATTAAGGCTGCAATTGACGCAACAATTAAACTCGGTGGACAAGGATACACCTTCTGGGGCGGACGCGAAGGCTATATGAGCCTTTTTAACACCCAAATGCAGCGTGAAAAAGACCATCTTGCTCGCATGCTTATCATGGCTCGCGACTATGCACGCGGAAAAGGTTTTAAGGGAACATTCTATATTGAACCAAAACCAATGGAACCCACAAAACACCAGTACGACTTTGACTCAGAAACAGTAATTGGCTTCCTCAAAGCAAACGGCCTAGAGAAAGACTTCAAACTTAACATCGAAGCGAATCATGCTGAACTCGCTGGGCATGACTTTTTCCATGAGCTAACCGTTTGTGTAGACAATGGCATGCTCGGTTCTGTTGACGCAAACCGTGGTGATCCAAGAAATGGCTGGGATACCGACCAGTTCCCTAACAGCATTTACGAGACAACCATGGCTATGATGGCGATTCTCCGCATGGGCGGCTTCACGACTGGTGGACTCAACTTTGACGCCCACATCCGCCGAAACTCCACAGACCTAGCAGACCTTTTCCTTGCCCACATTGGCGGAATGGATATGTTTGCCTATGGTTTGGAAAAAGCTCAAGCCATTATTGACGACGGACGCCTCCCTGACATGCTTACGAAGCGCTATGCTTCCTTCGATTCCGGAAATGGCAAAAAATTCGCAGATGGCACAATGAAGTTCGAAGAACTCGCCGCACTCGGAACCAGCTATGGTTCGATCGGTAAGGTTTCTGGCCAGCAGGAACTGTACGAGAATATCTTTAACGAGATAGTTTTAGGCAAGTAATCCTTAATTTGACCGGAAGCGGTAATCGCTTCCGGTTTTTTTTTGCCGCAAACTCGGCGCCATTTCACGTTCAACTCTCCCCTCGTAAAACACAAATGGCCACCCTTTCGGGTAGCCATTTGTGTTTTTTGGAGATGGGGGGAGTTGAACCCCCGTCCTATGATGCAATGAAGGAGCGTCTACAGGTTTATCGGCGCGAGGTGATTGTCGGGAACCGGTGGCAGCACCGCAAGCGTCGGCTCCGTATCCTGAAGTGGTGTCCTTCCTTTAGTTCAGGTCCAAAAGGAAGTAAGCTCCGGTTGGCGTCGGAAGGTCAGGGTGCTTCGGAGCAGCATCACCCAGTTTCCGCGCTTTACTGCTTACGCAGCGAAAGCGTAACTGTCGTTTGTTTCGGCAGTTAAAATTTTTACCCGTTCAGAGGACAGGTAACCTCACCTGCAACTCAAACACCGAACATCACAGTCGAATCCGGTGCACCCCCGCAAAAAGCCTCCTTTCTATAAAAGAAGGTGTCTTTACTGTACCATAAAAGTAAGACTATTATAACCGTTTGTCAACTAAGAACGCCTAATTACCTCAATGTGCGTCATCCAAATCCATAGTCCTTTTCTATATTTGTTGACGGTTCATAAAACCACCTCTATACTGGAATTATGAAAAAAGTATATATACTGATTCTTGGTTTGTTTGTTTTGATCGTCGGTCTTACTGCTCAAACAAAACCGACACTTGACAATCTCTATGATCAACAAAAAGATGCTGTTGTTATGGTATCCTCGGCAATATATCTGGATTCAACACGGATAGACCATGTGGATATTATCAGAAAGTTCGAAAAGGGAATCGGATTTTCCATTCTGGATACCTACCTCAGGCTCGGCCACGGATCTGCCTTTTTCATTTCACCTGACGGATATGCAATTACTAATGAGCATTGCGTCAAACCCTTAACTCGTGATACTAAGTCTTTTAGTGCTCTTTTTGCATTCGTCACTATTGGAATGCGTCATCTCGCACCCGGTTATGCAAGCCAACGGGATATACGTCGTGTTTCGGATGCCCTTCTCAAATATGCGGAGAATGAACCAGTAGTACTGCTGCTGTCTACAAAAGATAGAAAGGACTATATTGCAGAGGTTATCTCTCAAAACCAGAAGGATGATCTTGCTCTTTTGAAAATTACGCTCGATACAAAGAAACCGGTTATTCGAATCGGCGGAACACCGTCTCTCCGTGAAGGGCAAGATGTGTACAGTATCGGGTACCCGGATCAACTCTACACGGATTACCATACCGAAGACATACAGACAACACTCACGAGTGGAATTGTTTCAGCACTCAGAAGTGAACAATGGGATATTCAACATACTGCAGCACTCAATTATGGTAATTCGGGCGGACCGCTTTTCCGGCAGGACGGAACCCTTGTCGGTGTAAACAGCCGTATGCAATCAAATAAAATTACTACGTACTATTACGCAGTAGGTGTAGAAAAATTAACGGCCTGGCTTACAGAAATTGGAAAAGCGCATCTTGTGGAGGGCAACTAGAATGACTAAAAAAGCCGGATATACGCGTATTATTGTTCTTGTAGCGGCGTTTGTTCTTTCGACCAGTGCTGTTTTGTTATCATCCTGTGCCTCCACCCCTTCACCTGACACGGGAGAAGGTACTCTTCTCGCAATTCCAGCCCTCTATTTTTCAACTGCTCCGGTTGATTTGCAAACGAGTGTTTATTACAACGTCACTATTTATAATCTGGATACCGATACAAAATACACGGTACGATTTCCGTCCTATAAAGGTGATGACTATATTTTGATTGATTTTCTGCCGGAAGGTACCTACCGGATTACCGAGTATGAATCAAAAGGTTTTCCCGAGAACATTCGAATGATGTTACAGGATCCACTAGATTTCTTTGTTAAAAAAGGCGAAATAATGCTTACTCCCTATAAATACGTTTCAAGAATCGACGAGAATCCACAAACGAAATTCCACACCTATTATATTGACTGGGTTCTCATTGACGAGAAGCAGCGCGAACGTATGATGGATATTTTTCGCAATAACCCTGATTATGCAGCATGGGTTATTAAATAGTATTTCA
>DUOS01000049.1 GCA_012838745.1 Treponema sp.
ATCCTCCGCTGTTCCGAATGAGGTTTGAACTGCCAAAATCCTATACAGACACGGTTTTCTTAGATCGTCAAAAGGGCCAATTTACGGCTATTTCCACACCAGACGGTTCTTTTGTACTTCCAACGACCCCTTTTTCCCTTCTCGGTCAGGCTGAGTCCCTTGCTCGTGTTGGGTTTTCTCGGCATGTAGTGGATGTTTCACGGATGAATTTGAAGAAAAAGGAATATCGTTTAATTATCGAAGCATACCGAAAAGGGAAATCGCTTCCAGAAAGCTCACGATTTAACTGGAAAGACGGATTTTATGATCCTAGTAGTGTTGAAGAGCGCAGGCAAATGCGTTTGAGATCAGAAGAGAAAGATAAAAAATCTGGAAAGATGGAAAAGCGCTCTACACAAAAAAAGCCTGGCGCAGTCCATGGCAAGCCTGTTCGTCAAGACAAGACAGAACCCCGAAGGAAAAAACCAACAGGGAAGGGAAAACAAAAGACATCGAAGTACCTCTGATTTAAAATCAAATATTTTAATTAAGAAATATTTGCGATTAACTGGAGAATATAAAGTTTTATATAGGATAGCAATGCGTCATTGTTTTTTATTTTCGCAAGATTGGGCGTGTCAACGAGGGTTTGTGCAAGGTTTTCTACACGGTCAAGATCGAAGGATGCTGCTTTAATAGTTCTAATAATTCTACGAATATAGTCGCGAATGAGTGAATTTACATCCTCGGTGAGGTTTTCTTTCATTTGCATATTTAGTGTGCGATTCCAGTTTTCGAGTTGTTCGGCTATTTCGGCTTCAAGCGAGCTGCCTTCTGGAACTAAATCTTTTTTAATTTGCTCTACGGCCTGTTTGAGATCCTGCTTCCTTTTTTCTTTTGTATTCTGGTGCGATACCTTCTCATGTTCTTTTTTATGAGGTTCACTTTGTTTGACGGTTTTCTTTTCTTTTACTGCCGCTTTTGGGCGGAAAATGAATGCGAGAATCGAAGATAATATAGGAATAGTGTACCAGAATGGTAGGAGGATGCGGGCATCGGTGAGCAACTCCAATCTATTAAGCATAAGCAAATCGGTAAGAGATAAAAGCCTTCCATGATCAAATAGTTTAAATCCTCCCGAAGGATCTTTACCTGAGAACGCAGGGTCCATAGCAAGTAGCGGTATAAAAGACGCATTAAGCAAAGCATGGAGTACGGGCACCAGTTTCTTGCAGTGTCCAACTACCTTTCTTTCGAACTCTTGCGAGTTTTTCATAGCGGGATCTTGCTGATAAGCAGTAAGAAGTTGGTACCATTCGCGGGTAATTGTATCCTTTATAGATTTTCGACCATCATTGCATAACCGGACGATTAAGGGGATGATTTTATCTTTCATGATAAAATAGCGTGTGCCACTATCTGTTTTGAATACAAGAATATCAGGAAGGCTATCTGGATTAGTTTCGCCAGTTTTTTCCTTGATAAAATCTTCTAAGTCAACACTTTTGTATTGTCCTAAAAGAGGAACTCCTCGAGAGTCTGTGAAGCGAGCAATTGTGTCGCGATCAAAAAAATACGGCGGTTTATGAAAGCATAGTTCCAAGTTTTTAAGAGCAGTTTTCCTTTTAAGGTCTTGCTGTGCCTTGCTTTTGTAGTGGTTATTTAGGTATTCAGTAATATATACTGATTGAATAAGCGAGTGTTCTTCAGGCGTTTTTTCGGTTTTTTTAGCTAAATCTTGGCGGATAAATGATCCCAAGGAATTCCAAAATAAATAAATATCACCTGAATGTTTAAGAGCACTTAAGGATTCGGATGGTCGTGTTTGGAATTGAACAAAGAAGTTCTTAATGCTCATTTCTTTGCCAGGGTTAGAAACCATCATACGCTTTTGGATATAGTCGCGAGATTCATCCTTAGCTAAAAAGAGTCGAATTTTTGATAAAGAAAGATCTAGCAGCTTTTCAGGTGAAATGGAACCTGGATAAATAATAGGGGGAGTTCCATCGGGAAATATGAGCTGACAAAGGTAGGCATTCGTTCGCTCCCCTTTTTCAAGCATATCAGCAAAATCTGTTGTAATATAAACTGGTTTGAGAAAAGAGGGCGGGAATCCGGATGGAAGTTCTGTTGCTAAGGGATATGGCCGATCAATTTTTGCGTCAATATCCTTATAGCGCTGTATCATGCGATCTATGTGGTACTGGGGAACATAAACAACTTTACGACCTTTTGAGTCTGAGGAAAGAATAACTTTATTATTTTTTTCCAGCGTTTCAAGTTCTTGAAGAACCGTTGTTGTTGTATCGTTTAGATACATCACTAAATTTGGAGCTTCCTGCAGGTAGTGGCGTGCATATTTTTGAATATAGTCACAAAAAGTTTGGACAATTACGGTGGGAGACTTTTGTTTTCCAGTGTACAGTCTAAGTAGAACCGATAATTCAGTAGGAATCGCCATAGTACTATTCTACTATAGTACACTGTTTTTCTCAACGTCCATTTGATGATTATAGGATTATAGATTATTATTCATAAACGGAGAAAGTAGATGTTTACTAAACGATTTTATGACCTCTGTCCCTATGTTCCGGGAGAACAACCGGTTGATCGGGATTATGTTAAGCTAAACGCAAACGAAAACCCTTACCCGCCCGCGCCAGCAGTAGGGACAGAGCTTGAAAATTTTGATATTGCTGATTTTAGACGGTATCCCGACCCTGATTCTCGAGCTCTTTGCAGATCAATAGCGAAAATGCTTGGAAATGGCATACACGAAGATATGATTTTTGCCGGAAATGGTTCCGACGAAGTTCTTTCTTTTGTCTTTTATACTTTTTTTGACTCGGATGCCCCGCTTTTTTTTCCCGAACATACTTACAGTTTTTATCCAGTTTATGCGGGGTATTATGGCATTCCTGTGGCGCGGATTCCTCTCGAGTCAGATTTTTCAATTTGCATTGATCGTTTTCTTGATAAACCGAGTTCAGGAGTTATTTTCCCGAATCCCAATGCTCCTACTGGCATATTTCTCCCGTTGGAGAAAATCCGTTCTTTGCTTGAGCGGTATCCGGCGAAAAAAGCTATAGTTATAGATGAAGCCTATATTGATTTTGGCGGAGATTCTGCTATTTCTTTGCTCGCGGATTTTCCAAATCTGGTAGTTATTCGTACGTTTTCAAAGTCATTTTGTTTTGCTGGAGCCCGTTTGGGTTACGCTGTTGCGAACCCAGAACTGATTAAGGGTTTGTTAACAACTAAAAATTCGTTTAATCATTTTCCCGTTGATACGCTTACCCAGAAAATGGGGGTTGCCGCCTGTGAAAACTCGTCCTATTATGCGGGTATAAACGCTGAAATTGCAGAAACGCGAGACTGGTTTTCTACCGAACTGCGCACGCTTGGTTGGGATGTTCTTCCGTCAAAGGCGAACTTTGTTTTTGCTCGTAAGTCGGGTTTTTCTGGAGAGCAGGTATATCTCTTTATTAAAGAGAAGGGTGTGCTTGTGCGGTATTTTGATCATTCGGGAATAGAGGATTTTGTCAGAATTACCATTGGAACACCTGATCAGATGGGGTTTTTACACAGAATTATGGAGGAAATTACGTAATTATGAAGGTTTTGATTATTTCTGATGGGCATGGTGATGTTTCGAAGCTTGATCTTATAGCTCCGATTGCAGAAAAAGTTGATTTAGTTTTGTTTGGCGGAGACTTTGCTGAGTTTAATAAGACAAAGACCGGGCTGCCTTATCTTGAGCGCCTTGCCGGGATACACGATAGGGTTTTTGCAGTTTGCGGTAACTGCGACGAACCTGAATTCTTGGAAACCCTTGAAGAATTTGACGTCAGTGTGCAAGGTTCTCTTTCGTATTTTAATGGGCTTATATTTTCGGGTTCTGGCGGCGCACTAAAATTTACTGGGCTTACACCGAATGAGAGAACAGACGAAGAGCTCGCATATGATTTGCGTTTAGTTACCAAAAGCGTTCCCGAGGGTTTTTCTGAGTCCGGTGAAACCTGGGAAAATCTCGTAATTATTGCTCATCATCCGCCGTTTAATACTGCCCTTGATCGTGTTTCAAGTGGTGATCATGTAGGGTCTCCCCTGATTCGTGAGTTTATCGAAAAGTGGAGACCTCTTCTTGTAGTTTCTGGTCATATTCACGAATCTGTAGCTATTGATACGCTTGGTCCCACTATCATGGTAAATCCCGGTAGTTTGGCTGATGGTTCGTATGCAATAGCTGAAATTACTGGTGGGAAAAAGGTTCCTTTTGCCGTGAACGTTGAGCTAAAAACTCTCTGAATCTATATGTTTCATGAAAAGGCTCCTTGTCTTTGCGTTGTACTTGGAATAGTATTGTAGCATGTATGATTTCGCAACCATTGTACCTGTCGTTTCTCTTGTCTCTTTACCCCTTCTTGCAGGGTTTGTTGTCGTCCAGACGCTTCTTGCTCGTCGTCGACTGGGTTCCTTAACTGAAGCCTTTTTTCCACGGTTTCATTACCAGTTTGTGGGTGTGCTCATTTTTTCGCCGCTATTAATTATTTTAGCTTGGTATCGCAATTTTTCATCCTTACCTCTTTTCGCATTGTGCTCGGTTGGAGTAATTGGATTTTACATTGCAGCACGGGACGTATTTATTTCTAAACTTACCGGGGTGTATGAGTATGGAGTTCTTTGGAGCAATGCATCTGTTTTGTTTACTAGTATCGATTCCCTCATAAAAGTGGATGAACACACCCTTTCCTTTGTCCTTACCAACGGTTCTGTAAAGATTTTTGCCGCAGAGGATGAATCTTCTGTCTCTCGTCTTGAAGCGCATGTAAAAACAGCTATGAATACCTTGCAGTACCAGTAACCTTTGTCGTACTATACCCATAATGAAAACAATAGTTGTTGGTTCGGGAGGCCGTGAGCACGCCATTGCATGGGCGCTTGCCTGCTCTCCAGATGTGAGTGAAGTACTCTGTATTCCGGGGAACGGCGGAACTGCCGTTGAACCAAAGTGCACCAATGTTTCAGCAAACATACATGATATTGGCGCAATCGTAGATGCCTGTACTCGAGAGCTTTCTGGCACAGCCGAAGACTCTTTTGTGGTTATTGGACCAGAAGATCCGCTTGCGGCCGGTTTAGCCAGTCGTCTTATTGACGCTGGAATTCGTGTTGTGGGCCCTTCGCATAATCCGGCAACGCTTGAGGCGAGTAAGGATACAGCTAAGAAGTTTATGAAAAAGCATGGGGTATCCTGCGCTCAAAGCGAAACTTACACGGATATGGTTGATGCTATTGCCGCGGTACACCGGATAAACGGTCCTGTGGTAATTAAGGCAGACGGACTTGCTGGGGGAAAGGGGGTTGTTGTGGCTCCTGGCCCGGAAGTAGCTATAAAGGCTATTCAAGATTTTATGGCAACAGGAACTCTCGGTAGTGCCGGAAGAAAAGTATTAATAGAAGAATACCTTCAAGGTGATGAAATATCTATTTTGGCTGCGGTAAGTGTTACTCCTGAGAGTGCGGCGGCTGGTACAGCAACGATAAAACCCTTTGTTCCTTCTCGTGATCATAAACGCCTCCGAGATGGTGCGCAAGGTCCAAACACTGGTGGCATGGGTGCAATTGCTCCGGTTCCTGGTCTTGATGCTTCTATTTTAGAACAATTTCGCACTGATATTCTCGAGCCGACACTCGCCGGTCTTATTGCAGAAAAATATGATTATCGCGGATTTATCTTTTTTGGACTTATGTTGACGCCCTCGGGCCCAAAACTTCTAGAATACAATGTACGCCTCGGAGATCCAGAAACTCAGGCGGTACTTCCCCTCATGGATTTTGATTTTGCACACATGTGTATGGCTATAATTGACGGTTCTCTTGATTCATTTGATCTTCGCTGGAAACCGGGTTTTGTGTGTTCGCCAGTTGCTGTCTCGCGTGGGTATCCGCTTTCTTATCCCAAGGGATTGCCTATTTTTATCAACCACGATGCTGTTGATAAATCTGGTGCGCGCATTTTCTTTGCTGGTGCTACTAACGATAATCGCTCCTCCAACGAGGGGTCTCCTGCAGGCCAGTTGGTTACTTCTGGTGGGCGAGTGCTTGCCGTAACGGCAGTCGGAGATACGATAGATATCGCACGAAAACATGCTTATCAGGCATTAAAGGCGGTGTCTTTCGAAGGTATGTTCTTTCGTCAAGATATTGGATTACCAGGAGCTGCTGTATCGGGAAACTTATAAGGAGTGCACTGTGAAGGGTAAACATTTAATAGAGCCGGGGGATTTTAGCATTGAAGAGCTTGACGATCTCTTTTCCTTGGCTGAAAAAATCATGGAAAATCCTAGTGCTTTTACCGAAGTGTGTCGAGGAAAGATACTCGCCACACTTTTTTTTGAGCCTAGTACCCGAACTCGGCTTTCTTTTGAAGCCGCCATGCTCCGTTTGGGTGGTTCTACTCTCGGTTTTGCTGAACCTAATGCTAGTTCTACCGCAAAGGGAGAAAGCCTTGCCGATACCATACGGACTGTTGCCGCTTATTCCGACATTATTGCGATGCGTAATCCAAAGGAAGGTGCCGCACTTCTTGCTTCCCAATATAGTGAAAAACCGATAATTAATGCTGGTGATGGAGGGCATCATCACCCGACCCAAACGCTGACAGATTTGCTTACAATTCGCACGATTAAGGGAACGACCAGTGGGCTTACCATCGGTTTGTGTGGTGATCTAAAATTCGGACGAACTGTACACAGCTTGGCAAAGGCAATGGCGCGTTATCCGGGCAATAGATTTGTGCTTATTAGTCCACCAGAACTTGAAATTCCAGACTACATTATTAATCGAGTGTTCAAACCTGCCGGGGTGTCATTTTCACGAGTTCAGCAGATGGAAGAAGTGTTAGGTGATCTTGATATCCTTTATATGACGCGGGTTCAAAAAGAACGGTTTTTTAATGAACAGGATTATATCCGTCTTAAGGACAGTTACATTCTCACCTTGGATAAATTGCGTCTTGCAAAAAAAGATTTGTGTGTGCTTCATCCGCTTCCTCGGGTAAATGAAATTGCCCCCGAGGTGGATTCCGATCCGCGTGCCGCATATTTCCTTCAGGTTCAATTTGGCATGTTCGTCCGAATGGCTCTTATTGCGCGTGTGCTTGGATATGAAGGCGGTAAAAAATGAACGTACAAAAAATTACAAATGGATTAGTTATAGACCATATCAGGGCTGGTACTGGAATCCGAATATTCAATTGGCTCAAACTAGACAAGGTTCCTTTTAGCGTTGCACTGATTATGAATGTGCCTTCTCTTAACCGAGGAAAGAAAGACATCATAAAAATTAGTACGGTACTTGATATTGACTATTCAATTCTCGGTTTTATTGATCCAAGCATTACCGTCAACGTAGTTGAGGATGAACATGTTGTTCGCAAAATTGGATTAGCACTTCCTGAGAAGGTTGAAAATATTATTAAATGCAGAAATCCTCGGTGTATTACCAGTACAGAAACGAACATACCCCATGTGTTTACCCTTATCGATCGTAAACGTGCTGAGTATGCCTGTATTTATTGCGATGAAATGTATCGGGCAGGTATTGGGGAGTTTTTATGAGTGAAGATATATATATTTATAATGTGCGGCTTGTAGACCGAGATATGGACACCCCAGGATCGCTTTTAATTCGTGATGGTGTTATTGCCGGTGTTTTCCGCGAAGGAGAATACACGGATACAGCCGGAGATATGGTTGGGGCTCGTTTGGTTAATGCCGACGGAGCCATCCTTATGCCGGCCTTTGTAGACATGCACGCCCATTTTCGAGATCCAGGTTTTACGCAAAAAGAAGATTTAGTTAGTGGTTCGCAGGCCGCTGCCGCCGGTGGATATGCAACCGTGGTTCTTATGGCAAACACCAATCCCGTTGTTTCTGATCGTGCAGTTGCTTGTGAGATTCGCTCTCGAGCTACTGGCATGCGTTTCCCTGATGTTTTTCAGGCAGTGAGTTTAACTCGTGATTTTGACGGGTGCGATACTACTGCCCTTGCTCATCTTGACCCTGCAGAAATTCCACTCGTTTCAGAAGATGGCCGAGAAGTTGCTTCTGCAGCAGTGATGTTTGATGCTCTGTCCCTCTGTGCAAAAACCGGCGTACTTGTTTCCTGCCATTGTGAGGACCCCACTCTTGCCCAGCGAGCTAAAGAACTTCGCACCGCGGCGCTTGCAGACCCAGCAAATAGTGCAGAACACTATACTCAGGCTGAAAGCTTGCTTCGCCTTGCAGAAGACCTTATGACAGAAAGGAATCTTTCTCTTGCAGACGCCGCGGGATGCCGGATACATATTGCTCATGTGAGCACCCGCAGCTCACTTGCCGCGGTTTTTGCCGCCAAGAAACGACGCGCCGGAGTTAGCTGTGAAGTGACACCCCATCACCTTGCCCTTACTGCCCGTGAAGCTGAAATCGTTAATCCCCCCCTACGTTTTGATGAAGACCGCCAAGCCCTTATTCAAGGCTTAATTGACGGAACTATTGACGCAATCGCTACCGATCATGCCCCCCACACTGAATCAGACAAACGCTCTGGCGCTCCGGGTTTCTCTGGAATACAAACCGCCTTTCCTGTATGCAATACCATCTTGGTTCGCGCTGGGCATTTGAGCCTTTCTGCACTTTCGAAGATAATGTCTGCGAATCCTGCAGGGTTATTGGGATTACATCGCGGACTCCTCCAAGTCGGCATGGATGCTGACGTAGTTCTCCTTGATGCCAATGCCCCTATTTCCATTGATCCAACCGCAGATTCTTGGCTTTCCCGCGGGAAAAACACCCCTTTCGCTGGTAAACGATTTTATGGTGCTATCCGTGCTACTCTTCGCCGAGGTGTATTGTTATTTGGGACCTTTTAAGTAGGGACAGAGGAACAAGTTGTTTAAGCTTTAGATAGAGAGATAGAGAGGGACAGAGGAATGATTTTTATAATTTTTGTTTAGATATTGTTCCTCTGTCCCCATGCTGGTATTTTCGCACATGTTTATGATAAAGTGAGTTTATGGATACAACAAATTATGCAATGAAACGTTTACATGCCTCCTGCTTAGAAAAGGGTCCTCTTTGTATTGGCTTAGATACAGATCCTTCTTATTTACCAAAAAAAATTGTTAGTTCGTATAAGACGCCGGCAGATGCGGTCCTTGCCTATAATAAAACTTTAATAGAGGCAACAATTTCCCATGCAGCCTGCTATAAGGTACAAATTGCTTATTACGAGGCGATGGGTTTAGAAGGAATGCGGGTCTATTCAGAAACACTTAAGGCGGTAAAAGACGCAGGGGTTCCGGTTATTGCTGATATTAAACGAGGGGATATAGCCGACACTGCTCACGCATATGCTCGCGCACATTTTTCTGGTGATTTTGAAGCTGATATAGTCACCATTAACCCCTATATGGGGTTTGACACTTTGGAACCGTTTCTTGAATATATCGAAAAGTTTCAAAAGGGTATTTTTGTTTTATTACGAACATCTAATCCTGGTATGAAAGATATTGAATGGCTTCGTGTTGCAGATAATGATAAACGTGTTTTTACAACTATCGGTGATGCGTTATCTGATATGGGTCAGCGTTTTGATGGACCGGGAGATCATCCTTGCTCTTCTATTGGTGCTGTAGTTGGATGTACAGAGGAAATAGATGCTCGAATTATCCGAGATCGCTATCCCGATATGTTTTTTTTAATACCAGGGTATGGCGCACAAGGTGGTGCTCCTCGAATCGCAGCAACCCTCCTTGATCATGCTGGAGGCACGGTTAATTCTTCTCGAGGTATTCTTTTAGCTTGGAAAAAGGATGCCCAGTGCATTGAAGACGATAAATGCAATGCTCTGTCCCTCAACCAAATGACATTAGCAGCACAGCGAGCTGCTGAAAAAGCAAAAAACGAATTGATGCTTGCAAAAAAAGAACTTTCTAGCACCTCTGTCCCTCAAAAAGAAGTAACAGATGTGTAGCCCTTACCCTCAAGTCGCGTGTTCTGCAACGGTTAAATCAATTACCCAAGTATCAAAAGATGTATTTTCGTTAGTCCTATTACGGGAAATAGATAAAATGCAAGGTAATAACAGGGACAGAGTAATAATTCCTAACCCAGTTCCTGGGCAATTCTTTATGTTGCGCGCTCGACCATCGGGAGTTTTGCTTGGCCGACCTATTAGTGTGTTTCTTTTTGATGATCAGACTCTTACTTTTTTAATTTTAAAAAAAGGCAAGGGTACTTCAGAACTATGTGCTGTTAATAAAGGTCAGTTAGTCGATGTTTTGGGACCAGTTGGCAATAGTTTCCCAAACCCAGACAGTGTCATGGTTAAAGAGGCTATTTCTAGTCGTAAGTCGTTATCAGTAAACAAAAACAAGGCCCTTACAATTGCTGTTGTAGGAGGAGGAATTGGTGTCGCACCTGTTGCAGGTTTTGCTCAAACACTGGATTCCGGATCTTTTGATTTTTACGGCTGTTTTCGTTCATCCCTATATGGCCTAGAAGGGCTTGATATCCGCGCTAAAAAACTCGTTATTACAACAGACGACGGATCGCACGGTATTCGGGGAATGCTCTCTGATGTTTTTAACCCGGATTTATATGATCTGGTATATGCATGTGGCCCAACTCCTATGCTAAAATATCTCAAAGATACCTGTGAGAGCTCAAGGCGCAATCCCATTGTATACCTGAGTCTTGAACAGCATATGGCCTGTGGCGCTGGTGCTTGTTTGGGATGTACGATCAAGACAATTCATGGGAACCGACGTTGCTGTGTTGACGGTCCGGTTTTTAATGCTGCTGAGGTTATTTTATGAGCAACGATCTTTCTTTAACTATTGCAGGGATACAGTTCAAAAACCCGGTTATTGCCGCTTCAGGAACCTTTGGGTATGGTCGTGAATACAGTGAGGTTATAGATATTTCTCAACTAGGTGGTATTTGTTCGAAAGGTCTTACCCTTGAGCCCAGGGCAGGTAATACAGGGAGAAGAATACTAGAAACTTCTTGTGGTCTGATGAACTCAATTGGGTTAGAAAATCCTGGAATACCGTATTTCATTGAATATGAATTACCTAAAATGATGGCACTAGGACCTGTTGTAATTGCAAATTTATCGGGGTCTACACTAAAAACTTATGTTGATGGAGCAAGACTTCTTAACAAAACTGACGTTGATATGATTGAACTGAATATTTCCTGCCCAAATGTAAAGGCAGGTGGAATGGCCTGGGGCTTGGATCCAAAATCAGCATCAATCGTAACGCGCGCAGTCAGAAAAGTGACAGACAAGCCTCTTATTGTGAAGCTTTCTCCTAATGCTCTGTCCCTCGTTTTAGTCGCACGGGCCGTAGTAGCTGCTGGTGCTGATGCCTTGAGTTTAGTAAATACATTTCAAGGGTTTGCACTGGATATTTCTACTGGGCAACCTGTTTTTGAAAATATTACCGCGGGTTTTTCTGGACCGGCAATAAAACCTCTTGCTTTAAGAATGGTAAGAGATGTAATTACGGGTGTGCCACAATGCACTGTTACTAGAAGAAACCGAGAAGGCTCTATAAATCTAACAGAAATACGCAAACGGAAAAAAAAGAAGTTTGTTCCTGTGATAGGGCTGGGAGGGATTGCCTGCTGGCAAGACGCCGCCGAGTTCTTGCTTACGGGTGCAACCGCAATACAGCTGGGTACTGCGATTTTTTCAAATCCAAATGTAATTAGTGATGTTATTCTTGGATTAGAAGGGTTTTCACAAAAAAAGAACCTCTGTCCCCAAAGAATGTGAAGTACCCAGATAAAAACTAGCCACTAAAGCACTTTTTGCAGATAGAAACAGTATGCGAAGATCCAGATTTTTAGAAGATGGTGCCCGGTACCATGTGACAGTTCGTGTGAACAATAAAGAAATGTTGCTGGAGCCAGAAGAGGCAAAACAGTTGTTTGAGACTGTTTTGATTCGTGCAAAGCGACGGTATTCATTTTCTCTTGGCCATTTTGTGCTCATGGGAAATCACATCCATTTAATAATCTTACCCCATAGTGATGAATCCTTATCGCGAATAATGCAATGGATATTGAGCGTATTTGCACTCAAGTATAATAAAATGACAGGAAGAACAGGACATTTTTGGGGTGATCGATTTTTTTCTTCTGTTTTAGGATCGCTTCAACAGTACTTGCGGACTTTCGACTATATTAGTCAAAATCCGGTAAAAGCGGGTTTAACAGAGCATTGTTCAACATGGAGATACAGCGGAATATATCATCTCATGAGGGATTGGCACTTTCTTGTTACTGATGTTTCATGTTTCCTGGATTGACCTTTTCTACATGGGATGCTGTCTGTTTTTTTAGAATAGTTTTATAAGTCTTGCTGGTTCGTATCCAGTTAGTGCTAATCTTTTTTCCACGCTTTTGTACTCACACACTTTGCTATAATAATTACCCCTATGTCAACTTTACATTTTCTGTAGAAGTGTTATAATCAAATGTTATGATAACACTTATGTCCCCTTGTGCGATAGGGTCAGAGAAAATACTGTCAAATGAACTTCGGCAGTATAAGTTTCATCCGGTTTCAAATGCAACAGGGCGTGTTTGTTTTTCTCTTGATTCTTCTTCGGAAACTCCTGCTCTGTCCCCAAAAAAACTACAAGTTATTGATTCTGTATCAAAAAGCGAATTAGCCGCACTATATCGAATTAACTGTATGTTGCGGACCGCTGATCGTGTTTATCTGCAAATGGCTGTCATTCCTTGTAATGACTTTAACGATCTGTTTGATGGCGTTCGTACTATCCGTTGGCAGGATTGGTTTACAAAAGACGTCCGGGTTGTAGTTGATAAGGTTCGAGTCAGTTCAAGTGTGCTTTCGTCCGAGCATTCAATACAAAGTGTTGTTCACAAGGCTATATATGATCGACTTGGGAAATCCTGGGGTATGGAATTGCTGCCAGAAACAGGAAAAACAGCAAAAATACGTGTGTATCTCGAAAATAATGTAGCTTCAATCCTTCTGGATTTATCTGGGATGCCTTTGCACCGTCGTGGATACCGTACTTCTGGCGGAGAAGCACCAATACGTGAAACGCTCGCTGCAATTCTGTTACAATTGATGCAATGGAGAAGAAAAACTCCTCTACATGATGCTTTTTGTGGATCTGGTACTATTCCGATAGAAGCTTCTTTATATGCCCATAATATAGCTCCGGGGCTTGGTCGAACATTTGCTTTGCAGGATCTTGCACCTTTTCTGGGAAATGATGCTCAGGAAATGATGAATAATGAGCGTGTTGAAGCTGCAAAACGTATAAATACGGATTGTTTAGTACGTGTTACCGGTAGTGATTGTGATCCTAATATAATTCGAGCTGCTCAGGCTAATGCTGAACGAGCATGTGTTATAGCAGGGAAAGCCCTGCAAAATGCTGGCATAGACGCACGCATTCCCCGACCAGATTTTACAGTGTCAAACTTTTCCGATTTAGCAGCACCTTATCAAAATGGATTGCTGCTTTCCAATCCTCCCTATGGAGAAAGACTTGGGGACAGAGGAACAGCTTCGGAACTATATTCATCAATGCAGTCCATGTTTCAAGATTTTCCAGGCTGGGACTTCGGGTTTATTACTAATCATGACGAGTTTGAAGCTGCAATTGGTAAAAAAGCGACAAAAACACGTGCACTTAAAAGTGGTAATTTAGAAACGCGTTTTTATATGTACCGGGAAGAGGTTGATAATGGCAATAGTTGTTGAGCATGAAAAACGGCGGTATTCAATTCTAGAGAAAGCCTTGGATATTTTTGTAGAAGAAGGCTATGAAGATGCTACATTTCAGAAAATAGCTGATCGTTGCGGTATTACTCGGACAACTCTTTACCTCTATTTCAAGAATAAACGAGAAATATTTGTGTGGAGCATCAAGCAACTTACAAACCGTGTAGAAGCAGATCTCCTAGAAACCATTACTAATGAGTCTCTTACCCTCGAAAATCGATTAGAAACGGTACTTCATGCAATAATTGATTTGTGTACTGAAAACCGTAGGTTTTTTAATATAGTTCTTTCTTATTTATTGCAGGTGCAAAAGACTGGCAAGGATCCTGACGCTCGAGTAAGACGTCGTACAATTAGGCTGCGTCACCTTCTTTCCCAGATACTAATAGCAGGAAAAAATGCAGGAGAATTCAAGATTCCGAATGTTAAAGCTGCAAACGACCTTTTCTATGGATTGATTGAGTCGGCTATCTATAGAATAGCAATATTAGATAGACAAGAAAACGACGCGATAAAGCATGCAATTACTTTCGCTGTACGATCCATCTCGACATAAGTATTGACTTTTGTCATAGAAAACGTACAATACAAAGAATCTATATTGACGTTATGACGATAAGTGTCGTGTTGGAGGTCAGCAATGCCAATTTTTTTGTTTCCAGGACAAGGTGCTCAATTTCCTGGCATGGGAATAGATCTTTTTAATGCTGACTTTGATGGCTCCATGGGTATCCGTTCCCTTTTTGAAACAGCTAGTGAGGTTCTCGGTCAAAACATCCAAGATATCCTAAATTCTGATACCGAATTTCTTAAACGCACAGATATCAGTCAGCCAGCGATTACCGTTGTTTCCCTTGCCGCCTCTCTTTGTTTAAAATCACGAAACATTATACCAACCGCCTGTGCTGGTTTTAGTCTTGGAGAATATCCTGCGCTAGCAGTTTCTGGTGTTTTAAGTATAACAAACACCATAAAACTGGTTATGAATCGTGGCAAAATAATGCAAGACGCTTGTGGTGCGTTAAAAAAAAGTTCCTCTGTCCCTCCCGGAATGATTGCAATCCTAGGATTGTCTCCTGAACAAGTAGATAGAGTAATAGCGGACTTCCCCATAGAGGGATTGTTTGCTGCAAACTATAACAGCCCAAAACAAACAGTTGTTTCGGGTACAGCTGATGCTCTGTCCCTCGTAGAAGAAATATTCAAAAAAGCAGGTGCGAGGCGGGTGGTGACTTTAAAGGTTGCTGGTCCGTTTCATTCCCCTTTAATGCGAGATGCGGCCGATTCTTTTGCCAAAACCCTCAATGACGTCATTTTTACTGATCCTGTGCTGCCTCTTTACTCAAATGTTACCGGTTTACGTATAACAAGCGGAGAAGAAGCGAAAAAAAACGCCCTTTTGCATATTTCTAATCCCGTTCTTTGGACAAAAGAAGAGCAATCTATTGCTTTTTTGATGGCTGAAAATGGTGATGACACTCTTATTGAGGTAGGACCTGGGAGTGTTTTGGCTGGATTGTGGCGCGATTCTCGTCAGAAGGGATTTTGCACATCTTATACTGAATTTATGCAGGTAGATGCCTGAACTCAGAACACATACTGGAGATAAATATGTTGCTTAAAGGTAAGATAGCCCTAGTAACCGGCGCGAGTCGCGGTATAGGAAAAGAAATAGCGAGAAGGTTTATAGAAGAGGGAGCTACTGTTTGGGGGCTTGCGACAAAACCTTCAGTTGGAGCCGAGGAACTATCTGAGTTTGCTACTAAACACGGTAGTGTGTATCACGAATTGATTGCCGACATCGGTGATCCGTCGTCGGTACAGCCAGTAATAACGGCTGCCCTTAAGGAATCTGGCGGATTTTCAATATTGGTAAATAATGCAGGAATCACTAAAGATGGCCTTTCTTTTCGTATGAAACTCGAAGACTGGGAGTCCGTTCTCAAAATAAATTTAACTGGTACTTTTTTAGTCACCCAGATTGTATCAAACGATATGATTCGCAAACGAGCCGGCTCAATAATTAATTTGTCGAGTATCGTTGGGCTACATGGTCAAGGTGGACAGGTTAATTACGCTGCTAGCAAAGCAGGCTTAGTGGGATACTCAAAAAGTCTTGCAAAAGAAACAGCCGGGCGAGGGGTTCGTGTTAATGCGGTAGCCCCTGGCTATATTGAAACTGAAATGACGGATGCAATTCCGGAAGAAGCAAGAAAAGTTTGGCTTGAATCAATTCCCATGAAACGAGCTGGTTCTGTTACCGAGGTAGCTGATACAGTGGTTTTTCTTGCTTCAGATCTATCAAAATATATAACGGCACAGGTAATTGGTGTTGACGGAGGGATGGGAGCATGAAAAGACGTGTAGTAATTACTGGTCTTGGCGCGATTACGCCGTTAGGCAATACTGTTGATGAAACGTGGGTTTCGGTGCGGGCTGGTAAATGTGGTGTTGGACCAATCACTTTATTTGATGCTAGCGAGCATAAAGTTCAGATAGCCGCTGAAGTAAAGGATTTTGATCCATCTCTCTGGCTTGATCGCAAAGATTACCGAAAAATGGCTCGTTTTACTCAGTTTGTTTCGGCTGCTGCTGCTCAGGCGATTGCAGATGCAGGCTACGATAAGGATTCAATTTCTAAAGAAAAATCGGGAATAATGATAGGAAATGGCATCGGGGGATTCGAAGTTATTGAGTCCTCAATGAAAAAGTATTTTGAGGCTGGACCCGCTCGTATACCTCCACTGAGTATTCCGACGCTTATTTCCAACGAAGGCGCAGGAAATATAAGCATGCTGTACGGCATAAACGGCCCTTCGTGGACACTTGCCACTGCGTGTGCCTCCAGTACCGATTCCCTCGGGCTTGCCTTAGACCAAATTCGATCAGGTAGACTGGATGTTTGTATCGCTGGAGGGACAGAGGCAGCTATAACCGGCTATGGTATCGGAAGTTTTACCGTCTTACAGACCTTAGCATCCTCTTATAATGACAATCCTAGCAAAGCAAGCCGACCTTTCGATCGGGATCGTGACGGTTTTATCATGGGTGAAGGTGCCGGTATTCTAATTCTTGAAGAACTTGAACATGCTCTTGCCCGTGGTGCAAAAATATATGCTGAATTCGCTGGTTACGGCGGATCAAGTGATGCGTTTCATATTACCAGCCCGAATCCTGATGGTTCCGGTGGTGCGCTTGCCATTACCCGCGCCCTTGAAGATGCTGGTGTTTCCCCGGAAGATATACAGTATTACAATGCTCATGGTACTTCCACGTCAGTTAATGATCCCGCAGAAACCTTGATGATTAAGAAAGCTTTTGGTGATCATGCATATGCGATGAAAGTATCGAGTACAAAGGGTATGACCGGGCACTGTGTTGGAGCCGCTGGTGCAATTGAGGCTATTCTAAGTATTAAAGCTATCAACGATGGTTTTTATCCTCCTACAATAAATCTAGATAATCCTGACGTTGAACATGGCTGTGATCTCGATTACGTCCCCAACGTTGGAGTAGAAGGTAATATTGACTGTATTGCTTCTGGGTCCCTTGGGTTTGGCGGACATAATGGCGTCGTCGTGATGAGGAAGTATAAAAAATGAGCGAAATACTAAATGGGGACAGAGGAGTAAAAAAGGATCTTTCTAACCCAGCCATTCGTGCTGCGGAGCGTGCTGAAATTGAAAAGCTATTGCCGCATCGGGATCCCTTTTTGTTTGTCGATACAATTGACTGTAATGAAGAAAAACAAATTATTGCTCGTCATGTATTTACTGAAGATGAATTTTTCTTTCGCGGTCATTTCCCTGAATATCCGGTTGTTCCAGGAGTTATTCTGATTGAAACCATGGCGCAGGCCGGTGGAGCAGGGCTTGTTAAACGGAAGATTATGGGCGAATCAGCTCTTTTTTTCTTGGCAAGCGTGGATAAGGTCAAGTTTCGCCGGCAAATACGCCCTGGCGAAGAGGTGACCCTCGTTATTGAAAATCTGCGGGTATCTGCTCGTATGATTAAACAGGCAGGAAAAGTTTTTGTTGGAGAGGAACTCGCAACTGAAGCAGAATGGATGTGCCTGGTAGGTAGTAAGGAAGATTTGTAAAATATGATTGTTTCACCAATGATACGTAACAATATTTGTCTCAATGCACACCCTGCAGGGTGCGTAAAAGAAGTCGAAAATCAGATTGAATATGTTAAGACTCGCAATCTCCAACGTGGTAGAAAGCCAGGTGCTCCGGTTTCCGGTGGGACACACGCAGAGGGTAAGAGCGCTCCGTTAAGTGCGGTGCTTGTTCTTGGCTGTTCAACGGGGTATGGCCTTGCAAGCCGAATAACCTCTTCTTTTGGTTATGGTGCTACAACTGTGGGTGTTTCCTATGAAAACCCAGGGCGTGAAACCAAGGGCGGAACTCCGGGTTGGTATAATAACTTAGCCTTTGATCGAAGTGCACAAGAGGCAGGCATACCTACTGTCACTATTAATGGTGATGCATTTTCTGACGAGGTTCGTGCTTTGGTTATTGAAAGTGCTAAAAAGCTGGGCGTTACTTTTGATTTGGTGATTTACAGCCTTGCCAGCCCAGTGAGAAAAGATCCTGATACTGGCGAATTATATAGATCGGTGCTCAAGCCCTTTGGTAAACCTTATTCAGGCAATACCGTTGATATTAAGAGTGGGACACTCAGCGAGAAAGTTATTGATGTTGCTACTGACGATGAGGCTGCCCAAACAGTTAAAGTGATGGGTGGTGAGGACTGGCAACGTTGGATGACCCAGCTTACCGAAGCAGGTGTTCTTGCAAGAGGTTGTACAACAGTAGCGTATTCGTATATTGGTCCTGAATTGTCTCATTCTCTCTATCGTGAAGGAACAATAGGACAGGCAAAAAAGCATCTTGAGCAAACTGCTCGAACCATGAACGAAACACTATCTAAAACTATTGGTGGATCTGCCTATGTTTCGGTGAATAAAGGCCTCGTTACCCGATCAAGTGCGGTAATACCGGTTATCCCCCTGTATCTTGCAGTCCTGTTTAAAGTAATGAAAGAAAAAGGCACTCACGAGGGATGTATTGAGCAAATTGAACGTTTGTATGCTGAGCGCCTATATAATAGTTCCTCTGTCCCTCTAGATGCAGATAATTTAATTCGTATTGACGATTACGAAATGGCTGACGACGTACAACAAGCGGTAACCGCTATTCTCGATCGGCTTACTCAAGAAAACTTGGCTGATCTTGCGGATCTTGCGGGGTATCGTCATGATTTTCTAGTAACTGGCGGATTTGATGTATCTGGAATAGACTATGAAAAAGATATTCCTCTAGACACAATAGGAGCATAATTATGGACGACAAAACCTTGCTTGCACTTTTCGATAGGTTCGATAAGTCTTCTGTAGCAGAAATGAAATATTCGGGAAATGGCTACAGCTTTGAACTACGGCGCAAGGAAGCCTTTGTTGCGGGTACGTTACCAAGTTTGGGGACAGAGGTTAAGCCCGATTTTGTTTCAGGGCATCCTAGTGCGATTATTTCTTCTCCCGCACCACATTCTCCCGTGGGGACAGAGGATGAAGATGCCGATCCTGGGAATGAGTTTATCAAGAGCCCAATTGTTGGTACTTTTTATCGCTCTCCATCCGCTGATGCTCCAGCATTTGTTGAGGCAGGAAAAAAGGTTACTGCAGGGCAAAAGCTTTGCATTATTGAAGCAATGAAGATGATGAACGCGTTGGAAGCAGAGCTTAATTGTGAAATTGT
Source organism: Treponema sp. (assembly GCA_012838745.1). Classification (GTDB taxonomy): domain Bacteria; phylum Spirochaetota; class Spirochaetia; order Treponematales; family Treponemataceae; genus Teretinema. Next base: position 19,563 of record DUOS01000049.1, read on the forward strand.
AAAAGTTCTTGTAAATAACGGAGAGATGGTTGAGTTTGATCAACCTCTTTTTGAGGTTCGTCCTTTATGATTAGGCGTTTGATGATTGCCAACCGCGGCGAGATCGCGGTGCGGATCATCCGTACCTGTAAGGAAATGGGAATTGAAACCGTTGCGGTTTATTCCACTGCGGATAAGGATGCTCTTCATGTAAAAATGGCAGATGTCGCCGTCTGTATCGGTCCACCAAAATCTACTCAGAGTTATCTTTCTGTTGGGGCTCTTATTACCACCGCAGTGCGCACTGGTTGTGAGGCAGTACACCCAGGGGTAGGATTTCTTTCTGAGAACTCGAATTTTGCCCGTGAAGTAATAAAAGCCGGTCTTATATGGATTGGTCCTGATCCTAACGTTATTGATTCTCTTGGGGACAAGGTAGTCGCGCGAGAAACCGCCCTGCGTTATGGGCTTCCGGTTACCCCCGGTTCTCCCGGTCCTATCACCAAAAAAGAGGAGGCCGTTGCTATTGCTAAAAAATGCGGCTATCCGATTATTATTAAAGCTGCTTCTGGCGGGGGTGGCAAGGGGATGCGAATCGTCTGGAAAGACGAAGACCTCGAAGAGAACCTAAGCATCGCCTCCAACGAAGCTCTTGCTAATTTTTCTGATGCACGAGTTTATATTGAGAAATATATGCTCAACCCTCGTCATGTAGAACTCCAGGTTATTGCCGATGGAAAGGGTGGAGTCGCTATTCTTGGTGAGAGAGACTGCTCAGTACAGCGTAATCACCAAAAACTCATCGAAGAAAGCCCGTCACCGGGAGTAACGCCCGAGATGCGTGAAGCTATGAGTTCTGGTGCAAAAAATCTTTTTTCCAGCTTAAAATACTGTGGCGCTGGTACCATTGAGTTTCTTGTTATAGAAGATGAGTTTTATTTTATGGAAGTAAATGCTCGAATACAGGTTGAACACCCGGTTAGTGAGTTTGTAACGGGAGTCGATTTAATACGGGAACAGATTTTAGTCTGCTGCGGGCAGCCAATGACTATAAATCCGGATTCAGTACAGCTTTCAGGGTGGTCAATTGAAGCGCGTATTAATGCTCTGTCCCCCGGTACGGTTCTTCGTCTAGATGTTCCCGGCGGTCCTGGGGTTCGCTTTGATACTTTCTTGTATACAGGGGCTATAGTTTCCCCCTATTATGACTCCATGGTTGGTAAAATAATTGTTCACGATATCGACCGCAACAGAGCGCTTGCCCGTCTTTTACGTGCAATGGATGAATTAGTTATCGAAGGCGTTCCGGTTAACACAGAAACACAAAAGAAAATACTTTCGAGCGCAATTTTCCGATCCGGCAAGTTTGGTACCGGAATCTATACACAACTGGAGGCAACGTTGTGAATGAAGAAAAAAAAATGAGTTTACTTACCTGTCCATCGTGTAAATCAGAGCTGGATCATGCAGCACTTGTGGTGAACTTAAATATTTGTCCGTCGTGCGGTCATCATTTTAGAATGGAACCATGGGAACGGATTGCCTATCTTGTTGATAAAGATAGTTTTACCGAGTTTTGTAAAAACATGAAAAGTCTTAACCCTATTTCTATGGACGGTTATGAGGAAAAACTTTCTGAAGCGACAAAGAAATCTAATTTATCCGATGCGGTAATAACTGGAACTTGTACTATTGATTCTCGACCCGTTGTGCTTGCGGTTATGTCGTTTAGTTTTATGGGCGGATCTATGGGATCTGTTGTGGGGGAAAAAATTTCTAGAACTATTATGACGGGGGTAGCAAAACGATGCCCTGTAATAATTTACGCAACGTCCGGCGGTGCTCGTATGCAAGAAGGGATTTTCTCCTTGATGCAAATGGTAAAGACAGCAAGCGCTGCTGCTGAGTTGGATCGAGAAGGGGTCCCCCTCTTTTTAGTCCTGTGTGATCCCACGACAGGGGGCGTTACTGCTAGCTTTGCTATGCTCGGGGATATTACTATTGCCGAGCCTGGTGCTCTAATCGGGTTTGCTGGACCGCGGGTAATCGAAGGGACAATAAAACAAACACTTCCAGAAGGGTTTCAGCGTGCTGAATTTCAGCAAGAAAAAGGATTTGTTGATATTATTTCCCCTCGAAATGAACAGAGGGCTTTATTCATTCGGCTGCTCAAAATGCATGTTATTACGGAAAAAAGCACCAGTGCAATGGCCGATTCACCAGCGCAATCACGGGGAGATACCGCATGAGTAATTCAAAGAAAATGGAAAGCCGCGTTGAAGAACTCGGTAAATATGCGGCAGAAGCCGGTGTTGATATTACCGATGAAATCAAAAAAATTAGCGATAAACTTAAAGAAACATCTCGCTCTTCCCTAGCATGGAAGCGCGTTGAACTAGCACGCAACCCAGATCGCCCCCGCGCTCTCGATATAATAAATGCAATTTGTGATGATTTTATAGAGCTACACGGAGATCGACATTATGGTGATGATCTTGCTCTGGTGGCTGGGATCGGTACTATTAATGATATTCCCGTAACCTTTATCGGAAATCAAAAAGGGCGTAATCTCAAGGAAACCATGGCTAGAAATGGTGGAATGGCCAATCCTGAGGGGTATAGAAAAGCACTTAGAATTGCGAAACAAGCTGAAAAATTTCATCGCCCAATAATCACCCTTATTGATACACAAGGAGCCTATCCTGGCCTCGGAGCGGAAGAACGTGGAATCGGAGAGGCAATAGCCGTTAACCTGCGCGAGTTTACCCAACTAAAAACTCCAATAATCTGTATTATAATCGGAGAAGGTGGTTCTGGAGGCGCGTTAGGTATTGGTGTGGGAGATAAAATCTACATGCTGGAAAACGCGGTATATTCGGTTATATCCCCCGAGGGGTATGCATCAATTTTATTA
>DUOS01000050.1 GCA_012838745.1 Treponema sp.
AAACGCCGCTTGAAGAAAAGGGTTTAAAAGGATCTCTTCCGGCAGCGTCGCGAGTCATCGATGAAACAAAAATAATAGTAGGTTCAAGGGCCATGATGCGTTCTGCGTCTGGATTAATCATATCAAAAGACGGCAGGTCTGGAGAAACATCACCACCTTGAGCCGACCATTGATCAATACCAACGAGTTGGTTTTCGAGTGAAAGAGAGACGAGTATGGCTGTTGCAGCCGGTGAAAGGGAAACAATTCTCTGGTCCCTGCTTTTTGTATCAGGTGTTTTTTTTGGGGTGCAGCACACAAGGCTTGTGGTAAGAAAAAAAGCTATGGTTATCGCTGCAAAGGTTTTTATTTTTTTTTGGAATGTTTGTCTCATGGAATTACTATACTGGTGTGTGCTTGATGGGACAAGGCTAAAAGGAAAGTCTTATTTATAGATTGAACCCAAGAACAGAAGGAGGTATACTTCACAATCAATGACATTTATAGTGGCCTCGGATATACATGCAAACCTCTCGAACGGCGGAATATTCACATGAAAAATGAAACAGTAAAAATATTTCTTGGTGGCGACGTATTTGGCCCAGTCGGGATACGAAGCGTGGAAAGCCTACTTCCTGAATTCTTGAGTAATGAGGGCATAGACTTTTGCGTAATCAACGGAGAAAACGCATCTGGTGGAATTGGGCTTTCAGAAGAAGATGCTCACCGAATTTTGGCTGTTGGAGCCGATGTTATTACCGGTGGAAACCATACTTTTGAAAAGCGGGATTATTGGCCTGCGCTTTCAGAAATACCGCAAATGCTCCGGCCTGCGAACTTTCCAGAGCCGGTGCGTAACGGCGATGAACCTTCTCCTGGGCGTGGCTATGGTGTTTACGAAAAAAACAGCGTGCGTTATGCAGTTCTTAATCTTCAAGGTCGCGAATTTATGACGCCCTTAGACTGTCCTTTTCGTACTGCGGAAGGGCTCGTTTCCCAGTGGAACTCAGAAGAGTCACCACCAATTATTTTGATTGATTTTCATGCAGAATCTCCCCAAGAAAAAGAAGCTCTCGGTCTAATGCTTGCTGGTCGAGTTTCGGCAGTCGTTGGAACACATACTCATGTGCAAACGGCAGATGAACGGATATTGGAAGACGCAACCGCATATATAACCGACTTGGGTATGATTGGCCCGGTTCTTTCGGTAATTGGTGCAGATCCTAAATTTGCCATTAAAAGAAACATTACTCAGGTGCTCTATCGCATGGAATTGCCAGAATGTGCTGGAGCACTTCGAGGTATCATAGTTTCTGTGAATCCTGAAACTCGAAAAGCTCTTGCGGTAAAGCGTGTAGAAGTTTTAGAAAAATAATTTATACTAAAATTTATCTCGTGAAAGGGGCGTGCCAATCCAAACGCCTTCAGCTCCAAGGTATTCCCTACGCTGGCCGTCTATAAGAATTTGTACTGACGAAACAGTGGGGAAAGCTGTGGCGGTAAAGACTATTTGTGCAAGCTGCCCCAAATACCCTTCAATACCAAACTGATTAAACTGAAACTCTTCGCTTAGATTGATTGTGGCAACACCGTCTTTAACTGAAGCCGATAAGAGGCGGGTACCAACCGGTATGAGCGATCTCATTTTCTTTGAGGTTTCTGCGTTGGTTGTGCCGTTAAAAAGCGCAGTGAGCGTATCGGTGAGGGGTGAGTCAGTTTTAGGTATTTGTCGGGATGATTCATGGCGAAGCACTCTTCCGTCTGCGTCGATCGAGACAAAAAAGAGGGTTGTTTTGGTCGTTTTAATTGTTGGTTTTTCTGGTACCGGTTTGCTTGTTGGTTTTTCAGTAACTACTGCTGCCGGTTTTTTGGTTTCTGGTTTTTTAGGATCTGTTTTGGTTAAATCAGGCTTTTCAGGAGCTGGTTTTGTGGGAGTTGGTTCAAGTATAGGTGTTTCTACTGGAGCGTCTTCCGCACTGGTTATTGCAGGAATTTCAGGCTCTAAGGGAACATCGGTTCTTTTGCGAGGAAACTCTTTCCCAGATATCAAATCCATAGCACCTGTTTTTTCTAAAACCATACCAATATTCTTGCGATTAAAGAAAAATAGTACAAGTACAAGCAGTATAAACGCTATCCAGAAAAGACAGCCCAGAGATGCAGATTTTTGTTTACGTTTCGCCGCCATGAAATCATGATACGCCGATTTCACTCTGTATGCAAGGCTCCTTTTTTGCGCTATAATCTTAGCTGTGATAAAGCTCGAAGGATTGTCTGCTTCTCGGGGTTTGGTAATGGGCCCTGCTTTTTGTCTTGCCGACGGACCCCCAGCCGAAATTCCCCGCTATAGCATATCTCCCAGTGATGTGGTTCTTCATTGGAATAGGCTCCAGTCTGCGCTAGAGCAGTCCCGTTCAGAGCTATCCCTTCTTATGCAGGACCGCACTCGTGAACAAACTGCAATACTAGAAGCTCACGCAATGATGCTCGGCGATACTGAGTTTTTCTCTCAGATACAGAAAACGTTCGAAGAAAAACAAATAAACATTGAAGCAGCTTTGCATGATGCGGTACAAGAATCTGTAAAAATGCTTTGCACTACCGGAGATAGCTATTTAGCAGAACGTGCTGTAGATATAGAAGACGCTTTTGATCGCGTTATGCGCCATTTGCTACGGGATACCGCCAACGAATCTAAAGAAAAAAGAGGGACAGGCAGTTCAAGTCGTTTTGTTCCTCCGGGAACTATTTTAATTGCTCGCAATATTAAGCCATCCGAAGCAATTACCCTGCGCGATACTGGTATCGTGGGGATTATCCTAGAAGAAGGCGGTGCTACTAGTCATGTAGCTATCTTGGCCCGTGCCTGGCATATTCCGGCTGTTATGGGTGTTCGCGGAATCCTTGATGCTGTTTCTGATGGCGACGAGGTGCTCCTCGATGGCAACGATGGTCTGGTTATTATAGCCCCATCTAGTGATGTTGCAGCTTCATACCGAGCTCGGATTTCTTACGAAATCCCCAGCGATAAAGAAGCGGACGCTGAACAAGTTCGCTTGCTTAAGCAACCCGCTAAAACAAAAGACGGCACAACTGTAGTGCTTCGTGCGAATATAGCACTTGCCGAAGAAGCCGAGGAGGCACGGGAAGAAGGTGCCTCAGGAATAGGGCTGTTCCGTTCTGAGTTTTTATACCTATCGCAGAGGCGTTCACCCAACGAAGAAACTCAGTATGCGGCGTATAGCCGTGCGGTTGAATCAATGGGAGAAAAGCCTGTTGTAATTAGAACCCTCGATGTTGGTGCTGATAAAATGCTTGCCGAACAACAGGATTTGGCAGAGACGAACCCCCTGTTAGGATGGAGAGCCGTACGGTATTGTTTAGACCGCCAAGAATTGTTTAAAGAACAGTTGCGCGCTCTGTTACGTGCAAGCGATCATGGTGACTTGCGCATTATGTTTCCAATGATTTCCAGCGTGGAAGAACTTGATGCAGTCCTTGAGCTTCTTGAAGAGGCAAAAGTCGAATGTAAAAACGCAGGACATGCGTATAACTCCCGGGTAAAAACCGGTATAATGATAGAGGTCCCTTCGGCTGCAGTATGTGCGGATTTGCTTGCACAAAAATGCGACTTTATGTCTATTGGTACTAACGACCTGATTCAGTATACTCTCGCAGTGGACCGAGAAAATGCACGGGTAGCCCATTTATACGACGGGTATAATCCTGCTGTTTTGCGTCTGATTTTGCAAACAATTCAGGCAGGTCGCAATACGGGGACTCCAGTTTCTATGTGCGGTGAAATGGCTGGGGATCCTTCGGCAGTCTTTCTTTTGCTGGGTATGGGCTTGCAGTGTTTTAGCATGGCAGTTCCCAACTTAGGGCCGGTAAAGGAATTAATAAGAAAGGTGTCTCTAAAAGACGCGGTAGAATTGGCAGAAACTGCGATGGAATTGTCTGCTGCTCGTGAAATACGCATGCTCGTTGAGGAACGAATAAAAAATTATGTCTGACGAAACAGAAACTACTATTGTTGAACGTGAGTTCGACGAAACAAAAACATATCGAAATCTTCCACTGATAGTTGTGGTGGGGCGCCCCAATGTGGGTAAGTCTACATTGTTTAATCGTTTTTTACACAAGCGGAGAGCGATTACCGATCCAACTCCTGGCGTAACTCGCGATCCTATAGAAGAAACCGCTTTTATTAATGGAAAGCCGGTTCGTCTAATGGATACCGGAGGATTTAAGCTAGAACGTGAAGAGGGTACAGACTCAGCTATTTTGGATGAGCTTGTGGTTGAAAAAACACTTGAGACCCTTAAAAAAGCAGATAGGATCTTGCTTCTTTTGGAAGCAGGCCCGGCCACTCCGGAAGACGAGGAATTTATTGAGCTCCTTCGCCCTTGGAGCAAAAAGCTAGTAGTCGCTGTTAATAAAACAGAAGGCGGGCGCAGAGAAGCTGAATCGTGGAACTTTATGAGCTACGGCTTTACCAATCTCATGTTAATCAGTGCAGAGCACGGCGATAACATAAGCGCATTAGCCGAGGTTCTTACGCATTCTTTGGATTTTTCTCGAGTGGAAGAAGGTGCTCCTGAAACTTGTATCCGTATTGCAATTGTTGGGAAGCCGAATACTGGCAAGTCTACCCTTGCGAATCGGCTTACTGGAACAAACGCTTCTATAGTAACGAATATTGCTGGTACTACTCGAGACGTTGTAGAAGGAAAATTTACCTGGAAGGGAACGAACTTTAAAGTCCTGGATACTGCAGGAATTCGTCGTAAATCACGGATTAACGAAGATATTGAATATTATTCTGTTAACCGTGCAATTAAGACGCTCAAAAATGCTGATATTGTCTTTCATATGATCGATGCGAATGAAGGCCTAGCTGAACAGGATAAAAAAATTATTGCTCATGCTGCTTCTGCTGGGCTGGGAGTAGTTTTTGTTTTGAATAAGTGGGACACCATGGATCAGGATAAAAAAACATTTTCGACCGTGGTTAATCGACAAAAAGCACTTTTTGGTCAAATGGAATATGCTCCAGTCGTTGCTCTTTCTGCCCTAAACGGAACGGGAACTAACGAGCTGCTTAAAGCTGCTGTGCGGCTATACGGGCAGCTTTCTAAACGAATAGAAACTTCAGCCCTTAATTATGCTCTTAAAGAATGGCTTACCGCAGCGCCTCCCCCTCAGGGGCGGGTTAATAAATTTAAGTTACGCTACATGGTTCAAACACAAACTAACCCAGTAAAGTTTCTTGTTTTTGCCACACGGCCAGAATCAATTACAGATAGTTATTTAGCATATATTCGTAATCGAATTAGGGAAGATTTAGGTTTTTCAGAAATTCCGGTTGTGCTGAACGCGAAAGGAAGTCGTAAGAAATGGGAATTACGGGATAAGTGAGGATGAGCCATGGCAGAATTTTCGATCGGTGAGGTTGAAAAGGAAACCGGCATTAAGGCGCATGTGCTCCGGTACTGGGAAGAAGTAATCCCTTTTATTCGTCCAAGGAAGGATAACCAGGGTCGTCGTTTTTATTCACAACGTGATCTTGAATTAATAACTCGGGTAAAATATTTCTTACAAGAAAGAAAATACACGCTTGAAGGTGCCGGTGAGCGCCTAATAGATGAACTGGCGGAGCCCTCCGGCAGAAAAAACTCAGCTACGTTGTGTTTGCTTCGCAACGAGCTTATGAGTCTGTACGCTATAGCACAGCGTTGGAAAGACGAAGGATAACAGCATGAATAATTCAAATACTGACAATGACGCCCCTCGGCGTTCTGGAAAAACCTCTCGGCATAGAGTCAATGAATCGTCTTCTGGCGAGAAAAAACCCTTTTATGAAGATGTGCACAACAAACGCCGACGTTCCGGTAGGCCACCTTCGACCGGTCAATCGGCACCTCGCGGTCCCGCTCGCGATAGCCGCCCTGATTCTCGCGGCCCCGCTCGCGATAGCCGCCCTGATTCTCGCGGTCCCGCTCGCGATA
>DUOS01000051.1 GCA_012838745.1 Treponema sp.
ACAAAAACAAATGAACTTGCGAGAAAGCTTGATCCTACCCGGCCTACCGGTGGTGTTCGCTATTCGAAAAAGAGTGAGCTTTTAGAAGATGTTTACACCTATAACGACTTTAGTCATATTGGGGATAATCCGGGAATCGAAGCTAAGAAAAAGATTACGTCGAAGATGGGCTCCCCCTATATGGTTACCGAGTATAACGGGCATATGTTTCCAACAAAATCATTTGACGACGAAAGCCATCGATTGAGCCACGCCCTACGGCATACCAGTGTGTTAAACGACCTCTACCGCCATGATGATGTTCTCGGTGGATTTGGCTGGTGTATGTTCGACTATAACACCCATAAGGATTTTGGCAGTGGTGATCGTATTTGCTATCACGGAGTGTTGGATGCATTCAGAAACCCGAAACTTGCCGCCACAGCTTATTCTTCCCAGCAGGAAGAGAAACCAGTTCTAGAAATTAGTTCTAGTATGGATGTAGGGGAATATGCGGGCAGCATACGGGGAGAGATCTACGCCTTTACCAACGGAGACGAAGTCCGTCTGTATAAAAATGATAGTTTAATCAAAAGCTTCACGAGAGAGGACAATAATCTTTACCCGCACCTGCCGATGGGGCCAATCGTTATTGATGATTTCTTGGGAGATCTATTGGATGCGGAGACTCAATTTTCTGTGGGGCAACGAAAAACCTTAAAAAAGACTCTTTTAGTTATCGCGAAATTTGGCCCGAATAATCTGCCACTAAAAGGACTGCTTCTTGGCGCTAAACTCATGGGGCTGTACCGGATGACAGTAGAAGAAATAGGTGAGTATTATACTCGCTATATTGGAAACTGGGGGCAAGAAGCTACCACCTACGGGTTCGAAGCGCTAAAGGCCGGTAAGGTCATAAAAAGAATAGAAAAAAAGACAATGAAAGCGGTAGATCTGGAGATAAATGTGGATCGAACAATTCTTAGGGAAGGGGACACCTATGATGTGGCAACCCTCAGGATTAAAGCTCTCAGTGATTCCGGTAATCTTCTTTCCTATTTGATGGAACCCATCGAGCTTGAAGTGGAAGGTCCTATAGAAATTATTGGCCCCTCCATTCTTACCCTGCGCGGCGGAATGACCGGTACCTATATACGATCTACTGGTAGAGAAGGTAAGGGAAAACTTCGGCTTATCATGAGTGGAAGAAAAACTTGGGAAGTGGATTTTGACGTACAAATACCAAAGCCTAATTTGGAAGAAGTTGGAGGCAGCCATTGATTTGGGAAGAAGACGGATTATTTACCCTTAAAACTGAAAACACTCAGTACTTGTTTATGAAAGGTTCCGCCGGGCATCTGGAACATCTGTATTATGGTAAAAACTATGCCCATCCTTCCAAAGAAGCCCTGCACCAAAAAAATGAATTTCTTGTGGGGAATGGCGTTGCCTATTCCACGGAAGAAAAAAGCCTAAATCTTGAAAACCTTTCCCAAGAAATAAGCACTCTGGGAAAGGGCGATATTAGGGAACCCTTTCTTTCTGTAACGACAAAGAATGGCGCTCAAACGCGTGATTTTCTTTATGAATCGCATAATATCTTTGCGGGAAAAGCGGAATACTCGGGACTCCCCAGTTCCTGTGGAAATGACGACGAAGTAGAAACTTTGGTGGTTACCCTCGAGGATAAAAATAGTGAACTCACGCTCCTTCTCAAGTATCATGTATACGAAAAACGAGATGTTATCACCAGAAGTGCTGAGCTTATCAATAATGAGAAAGAGCCGGTAAGAATAAATCGCTTTATGAGTAATCAGCTGGACTTGCCAGAAGGGGAGTATTCTCTAACCACTTTTACCGGTGCTTGGGCCAGGGAGATGGAAAAGA
>DUOS01000052.1 GCA_012838745.1 Treponema sp.
CCTTTCAGGTGCTGTATCAAACCTTTGTATCCCGTTCATTCGGGCAAACACAAAAAGGCTACCGCGAGATTGGCTTTCGAGAAATTCAGGATATATTTGCATCGATGTACTATTTTCATGCCCAGGGAAATAGTCAGTTTATAAAACAATTACTCAAGGAATGGGTTTCACAGGTTTATGAGTTCGGCTATGCAAACCATAACTTTTTCTGGGAAGGAAAAGAAGCGGGCAATTGGTCGGATGACGCACTATGGCTCCATCAGGCCGTAAGCCGCTATGTTAATCTCACTGGTGACCATGCCTTTCTTGATGACAAGGTTTCTATTGCCGGGTCGAGCTCGGGAAAAGAGAGAAAAGTTTTCGATACGCTGATTGCCATACTCCGCTATTCTACTGAAATTTCAATTGGCAAACACGGCTTGCCACTCCTCGACAGGGCCGACTGGAATGACTGCCTGAGGCTTGACCGAAATTATGATTCCGGGCCGGAAAAAGAAGCGCTGTACAAAAAAAACGGCCACTACGATTCTGCCTGTACCGAAAGCGTCATGAATGCCTTCCTCGCGGTAACGGCCGCAAAAGAGCTGCATGCGCTCGCGGTTTTGAAGAATGATGAAAAAACAGTGGGTTGGCTTTCTGAAATAACGGAGGCAATGACCACGGCTATCCACAAACACGCGTGGAAAAATAACGGCTACGCACGCCTTCTGTTTAATCAGTATCCCGGATTTTCCTATGCGGGAGCCGAGGGCGACGGGCTAGACACCGATTCCAGCGGAGGAACATTCTTCCTCAACAGTTTTTCCTGGGCAATACTTTCCGGCGTTGCCGACGATGGGCAAATTGCGTCAATGCTGAATCTCGTACGCAAGAAACTCAAAACACCGTTCGGCCTCAAGCTGGTTTCGCCCAATGATCTCAGCCGTGTGGTTCCCGATGCCGCAAGCGCAGAATATTTCCCCGGCGACCGTGAGAATGCGGCGGTATTCAAACATGCCGCCATGATGGCGGTATCCGCCATGCTCGACGCAGCTAAAAGGGTTGCAGATGTACAGCTTGCGGAAGAACTTGCCGTGGAAGCATGGACGATGATCGATCTCGTCTTCCCCGGGCGAACCATGAGCAATCCATTCGTTTTAGCAGGAAATCCACGGTTTTGTACCCAGTATAACAACAGCGAAACCGGTGAAAATATTGGGCCCTTACTCAGTGGAACCTCCACCTGGTTTATCCTTTCCCTACTCAAGGCATACGGTATTGAATTATCAGGAACGGGTCTTATTATGGATCCCATCTTACGCCCATGCGAACGAAAAACAGGACTTACTTTGATTATGGGAAACGCAGAACTACACATCCACTACAAAAAGCCAGAAGGCTTCCACCGATGCAAGGATTCCCGCCTCACGCTTACCGTTAATGGTGAAACGATTGCGGGCAACGTAATTTCTCTTCCCCTATCTGCAGGGAAGCATGAGGTTTCGGTAGAGTTTTAGTAAGAGTTTGCTGGCGGGGGTTTTGGTCTCGCCGAATAGATCATGAACATAGAATAATTTCTAAAATTGAAAATGAAGCGATTTTTTCATAGAGTCTGGTATTTCTGTTTGTGCGAAACAAAAAGTAGCACAGAGAAAAAAAAGAACAACCGTGACTGTAAAATATTTCATATAAACCCGTGTTTTCAATGCCGCCGCCAGATGGATGTTACTAATTAGGACTAGTCAGTTCAAGTCGAAAAAGTTACTAGTTACAAGGAGAAATTGTTAAGTCATTTGAGGTAATACAGTACTTAATTCAATTGGTGCCCAAAGCAATACTGGCAAAAATATTATCAAAGGACACCTTTTGAATATTTTTATAGCTTATAGTCCATCAAGAAATTCAAGGATTTCTTTTCTACCACGCCTTTCTGCGTATATACGAACTGGAAGAGGGGAACCATTAGCCATTGGTATTTCTAATGTTTTAAAGTCTACTCCAAGTTCTTTGAAGAGTGGCAACAGTTCAACGGCATCATTGCGAATAGCAATTGCAATGGCAGAATCAGTTCCATCGGGAGACTTTGTTAAGTTTGCACCTGCATTAAATAGCTTTCTTATAACTACCGGATTTTTTTGTTCTACAGCTATATTTATAGGGAATGTTTTTACAAATCCGCCTCTGTATATAGCTTGATTAATATCATCTCCAGCGGCAATAAGGCCATCCAGAAGATCTATATTTCCATAAATTACGCTATACAAAAAGAGCGTTAGTCCCTTATTATTCTTTTCTTTTATCGTCAGCTCATTTTCTTGAAGATACGAAGATATTTCTTCAAAGGTTGAGAACCGTGCCATAAGCATTACCAATTCGATTTTTTTCAATTTCTCGAAGTGGTTTTGGGCGAGTTCATAACGCTCATCTGTTTCAGGAATGAGCATGAGGATAGTATTTCCATTTGCGACAAAGGCTATCGGGGTTGTGTTCCTATTGTACATGAAAAAAGTGACTTCTTTGATCGACTTACCCGGTTTTAAAATCTTTGGCTTTCCAAATGAGGGCATCCCTGCATTATGAGATCTCCGGATATCAAAATTTCCTTTTTCATCAATACAAAGTAATTCCACTGATCCAATAGAAGCATTCTCAATGTTTTCTTGACTAATATTTTTAGCTTTACAACCCACCCTGAAAAACACAAGAGCATCGTCTTTCGACGTATATCTCATTTCATCCAGCACAACCCCTTCCAGCATATTTTCAAGTCGCGAAAAGGTTATGCTTAAATTGCCGTCGACAATAAGTGGGTCTTTTGGTGTTGGGACATTTTTAGCAAATACCGGTACAGTAATACAAAGAAAAAGGACCCCAATTAAAAAAACTTTAAAACTTTTCATTTGTTCTCCCTTAAAATCTTGATTTTCTAATGCTATTACATAAAAAAACCGCTATCAGGCGTTACAACCTAATAGCGGCGGTTTAGCTTTTCTTAATATTCCATTGCTACAGAATCACCTTGTACGGTAATTTCTGCCGTAAGAACATTTGTTCCGGTTAGGGCATTAGAGCGCTCGTCGCCTTGATGGCCGCCAACAGTTATTGTGTAGGTTCCTGGGCGGAGCACGCGGCTTCCGTCTTCCATAATAGAAGAAAGATCGCGAGGTGTAAGGGTAAAGGAAATCTTTTGTTCTTTTCCTTTCTTTAATTCAACCCGCTGCACGCCGCGGAGTTCTCGGATAGGGTAACCCTTTCCTGCATCGGGGACAGAGACGTACAACTGGCTTATTTCGGCACCAGAGCGCGTACCAGTATTTTTTACCCGTGCGGTTACGGTGATGCTTTCTCCAGCTTGCACTGTCTTGGGAAGTTCGAGCCCACTATAGGAGAACGTGGTGTACGATAGGCCATAGCCAAAGGGATACAAGGCTTTTCCGGTAAAGTACCGATAGGTTCGTCCCTTCATAGAGTAATCGGTAAATTCGGGTAAGTCAGCATCACTGTGGTAAAAGGTGAGTGGCAGGCGAGCGGAGGGAGAATAATCTCCAAACAGAAGTTCGGCTATTGCCGTTCCGCCTTGAGCACCGGGATACCAAGCGTGGATAATTGCATCAATGTTTTTCTCAGCTTCACCAAAGGCGATGGCACTTCCGGCCAAGGTAACAATGATTAGCGGTGTCTTTGATTTCTCAGCAGCGAGTACTGCAGCGTCTAAAAGTTTTTTCTGGCATTCTGGAAGCCCAAGGCCCTGTTTATCTCCAGCACCATATTCGTTTGACGCATCGCCTTCTTCGCCTTCGATATTGGGGTCGAGGCCAAGGCAGAGCACGGCGACATCAGCTGCTTTTATTACAGAAACAGCCTCAGGGATGCGGTCTTCTGCGCGTCCTAATGCTTCAACCCGATCTTTAAACAGATGGCTACCTTCTGAATAAAGAACTCTTGTTTCGGTAGGTACTGCTAGGCGAATACCCCGAAGTACCGTGATGGGGTCTGAGGGAGTTCCACTATAGTTGCCTTTAAGAACCTCAACGCTATCCGCATTTGGGCCTATAACGGCTATGGTAGTAATTTTTGAACGATCAAGTGGTAATAGGTTTTTATCATTTTTAAGAAGCACAAGGGTACGCCGTGCTGTCTCTAGAGATAGAGCCGAATGCTCTTTGGAGTCCACAACAGAATAGGGGATGTTCGCGTAGGGATTGTTTTCTTTTGGATCAAACATTCCGAGTTTAATACGTGTTGCCATAACCCGTTCAGCAGAACGGCGGACCCATTCTTCTTTGATTAAACCAGCTGCGAGCGCTTCGCCGAGTTTGTAATAACACGAGCCACAGTTGAGATCTACACCACGCTCTAGGGCGAGGGCTACTGATTCAAGTGGCGTTTTAGTTACCTTATAGTGCTCATGGAAATCTTTAATTGCCCAACAGTCGGTTACAACATGACCCTTAAACTTCCATTCGGTGCGAAGTATTTTTTCTAAGAGCACGGTGTTTGCACAAGCAGGCTCGCCATTAACACTATTGTACGCACCCATAACAGCTTCTACCCCAGCGTCTTTAACCAGATCGCGGAAAGCGGGGAGATACGTTTCGCGCAGGTCTTTTTCTGAGACTACTGCATCAAAAGAATGGCGTAGGTTTTCGGGGCCAGAATGTACGGCAAAATGCTTTGCACAGGCTGCGGCCTTCATGTACTTAGGATGATCGCCCTGTAAGGCGTGTACAAAGGCGATGCCAAGGCGAGAAGTAAGCCAGGGATCTTCACCATAGGTTTCGTGCCCACGGCCCCATCGGGGATCACGGAATATATTGATATTGGGAGACCAAAAGGTGAGTCCCTTATAAATATCATGATCGCCTTCTTTGTCTGCTTGATGATATTTTGCCCTACCCTCATCGGAAATCGCCGTGCCTACAGTGAAAAGAAGTTCGGGATCAAAAGACGATGCAAGTGCAATCGCCTGTGGGAATACTGTTGCAGTTCCTGCTCGGGCGATACCATGCAAGGCCTCATTCCACCAGTTGTATTCTTGAACTTCTAGACGAGGAATCGCAGGCGATTCGTGGCGTAACTGGCTCATCGCTTCTTCTATGCTCATGCGCGAAACCAAATCCTTGGCTCGCTCTGTAACAGCAAGCTCAGGGTTTTTGTATGCGGGTAAATCTTTCATCAAATCCTCCAAAGGTGAGTTTATTTGCAAACACTAAGTATAACACATCACGGTAGAAGGTGCAAAATTGATGAAGTTCTAAACGCAATCAACTAAATCTTTAAAACAGCTGGTACCCAACTTTAAGTGCAGGGCGGATAAGACCGGCAGAGTTTTCCCCTGCAAAGAGTTGTACCCAGTCGGCACCGATTTCTATATGCATTTTATACGGGAGAA
>DUOS01000053.1 GCA_012838745.1 Treponema sp.
CTTCTTTATCCTTAATAATTTTTTCGGCTTTTTTTTGATTTTCCTTTTTCTTTTCAGCTACAGCAGTTTTTTCCTTTGCTTCTTTTTCACGTTCTTCTGCAACTTTCTGTGCTACAGAATCTTTTGGATTTTTTTCAGCGTCCTTTCGTGCTTCTTTAGCTTTTCTATTCGCTTGATCTGCATCCTTTTCTGCCTGAGCTACTTCTTTCTTTTTTTGTGAAGCATCTTCCTTTGCCGTTACAGCTTGTTTTTGTGCTACTTCTGCTCGTTTTTGGGCTTCGTCACTTTCACGATCCTTAAGTTCCACCATATCTTTTCTTGTATCTAAACCTGCTCCATCTTCCTCGCGAATTTTTTTGGTAATATCGGAATCGGAAAGAACAGCGGTATCAATAGTACTAATTGTTCCGGTAAGACGAGAGTCACTTAAGGGAATTACTAATCTCGTTTTACCAGGCCACTGATCATACCGCGTAGAAATTCCCACGTTATCTGCGGAAAGATGGCCAATAACTACTGGTTTGTAACGGTCTTGAAAAACCTTCATATTTCCACGATAGACCGCATTGTAAATCGTTATATAAAAGGCGAGGGTATTTGCATCCTTTTCTGAATATGAATATGCTGTAGACAGATACGAAGAAAGAATACTTCGAATGTTGTCAATGTGATCAACCGTTGCATTCACACCGAGAATTAAAATATCAGCATCAAATCCTCCAGTAGTATTCGGATCTACCGCATGAATAATACGGTAACGTGTAGAATCCCCTGCAGAGTCTTTATTTTTAGCCGCTGTTGCTAAATTGCTACCAATACCACGAATTTGTTCTCGCGTATTTACGTAGGTATGTGGTCCATAGTAATTAACAAACTCAATTGTTGAATCACCAAGGTCTTTCTCAAGTTCCTTGCGATCAACTTCTACTGAAAAAACGGCTACGGTCGTTATTAGTAGAACAAAGAAAAGCAATGCTTTTTTCATTAAGATATCCTCCGTGAATATATCTACTGCAATAGGGCAGTAAGCGCTTTTTGCGCATAATTTTGAACATGATTCCAATAGGGCGGAGCCGCTAACATTGCAAGAGAACGAACTGCAGAATCTCTGATAGATCCTGACGAATACCGCGAGAGTGCATACAAGGAGTCACATGCTGCGAATTGTACAGCAGGACGACGTATTCCAGCCTTTTGGGCAAGATTGATAACCGCTGTAACCGTTTCTCCGTCAGTATCCGGCCCTAACCGAGATAAACCATGAATAATACCAATTGCAACAGACTCATCAAACGGATCCCTCGCTGCATGAAGAAGTACTGACCTATATTCTTGAGATCCTAATCTCCCCAAAAGACTCGCCGCTCTCCCACGTGCAGTACTATCCGGCCGAACATCAGAAAAAGGATTGGTAATGGTGCCAGAAATTATTTCTGTTAACCATAGAGCATACAAGGGTTCTTGAACGCCAACTGTTCCATTCTTAATCTCCTGATCTACTCGTTCAAAAAAAACAAACAGATGATCTGATGCATTCATGTAGGAAAACTCAGGAAAAGTTATTGTAAGTATACTGTAGTTTTTCGTTTTTTTCGAACTTTTTTTGGTAAGAATCCTTGTTTCCGGCTGAAACGCCGCAAGGTTCCAGCCGGTTCCTGCGCTGTAGATCATTCCATCTACATCCATTATTGGAAAACCTTGTGATGAAGACAATTGATGAGTCCATAAACTATTACCATTTTCATCAAAAGATAAAGCTCTTCCTTCACAGAGAACAGTAATATGAGAATAGGTATAATCTACCTGTGCTGAACCTGAAATAGGGAATCCCAATGTAGAAGACCATAACACAGAACCGTCTGTGGCATTACATGCCCATAAGATACCATCTCGATAGATGATATAAACTGTGCCACCATGCCCGGCTAAACCAGCTGTTTGAGCCGATCTATCTATGCTCCACATCTTTTCTATCTGATATCCATTCTTCATGGGGCGCACATCATAATAATTAACCGAACCATTGGAAAAGGAAGCAGCAAATCCAGCGGGTAGAGGTTCAATATGTGTTAACGCTCCATATAACTTAGTCTGTGTGAGCAACTCACCAAAGGGTGACACAAGAAAAACTATACCTTCATGCGTATATATGAGGAGTTGCCCTTCTCCCGTTTCCGAAATCGATTTACATTCCTGTGAACCAAGATTTAGGTTCCATAAAACTGATCCTATCTCTGTTATGCAAATAAGGCGAGAATTAAAAAGAAAAAAGGAACGCCCGTCGCGTCCGCGGAATGGAGGACAAACGGGTGTATTTTCGAAACGTATATTCCAAAGAAATAAACCATCTCGACTTAAAGTAGTCAGTATTCCGTCGGATGAAAGAACGTGAATCAGGCCATTTTCTTCAGCTGAAATAAAACGTGCAATTCTTCCTTGAATCGGTTTGCTCCACAAAAAATCACCTTTTGAAGTGAGGCAGGTAACTGATCTATCTTCAGTTAAAGCATATACACGCCCATCATGGACTGCTGGTGGAGCAGTTAAAGAACCAGACATTGCACGGATCCACAAAGGTTCTAATGTAAACAATGAGACCGGAAATATATTTATCGCACAAAACAAAACAAAAAAGCGCATGGGGTTTTTATAGAATATTTTTTTTTGGAACATGTTTATATAGTATATCACGGTGCTTACATCATGAAAATATATTACGAGTTTTTTCGCCGTTGACAAACAGGTCTTTTTTGTACAAAATGTAGTTACTAATGTTGATCAGATACAGTCCCGATGCAAAGGGCAGGGCAGTCCGCAAAGCGCTCATCTATACAAAAAAAGAACACGGCATAAAGCTTGAAGACATCGATGCTGATGCAATCAGGATTATTACCCATCTGCGTAATAGAGGGTTTGAAGGATATATTGTTGGTGGAGCAGTACGTGATCTGTTAATTGGCAAGAAACCTAAAGATTTTGATATTGTTACAAATGCTGAACCTGCGAGAATTAAACGTCTTTTTAGAAACTCCCGCATAATAGGAAAACGTTTTCGACTAGTTCATATATTTTTTGGAAAAAGAATATTTGAAGTTTCAACATTCCGTTCAGTTGTTAATGGCACGACTGGCAATGTTTTTGGAACGATGGATGAAGATGTCCGTCGTCGTGATTTTACAATTAATGCCTTGTTCTACGATCCCATCAAAGAACAAGTTGTAGATTATGTAGGAGGCGTACGAGATATACGCAACCAAAAACTTGTACCAGTAATACCTCTTTCTAATATTTTTATTGAAGATCCTGTTCGGATGCTTCGCGCCGTAAAATACGCGGTATCCACCTGTTGCACAATTCCTCGTAAATTGTCTAGGACTATACGTAAATCAGCTCCTTTGCTTCAGCCAGTTTCACCATCTCGATTAACAGAAGAAATTATTAAAATTGTAACCAGCGGCAATGCACACGATACCGTGGCTATGCTCCTAAAACACGATTTGTTTATGTATTTGCAACCTGCAGCAAATGCTCTAATGGATGGAAGTAAACAATATGCATTGGGATATCGAAATAGTCTTAAAAATCTTGATGAATTAATTAACTTGGGTGAACCCACGAGACTCGGCAGAAAACTTGTGTACTTAGTTACGGATCTTTTACAATGTATAACTGACTGGAATGGCCAGCCTATGGAAGTGTACGCTCACGTTTATCATGAATGCCGTCGTTTTGTTATGCCGATGAATCCACCGCGGGTTGAACTCGAGTTTGCAGTGCGCTATTGCCTTAAGGAAGGCGGTCTCGCAATACGATCTCCAAGATCACGTGATAATAGAGAACGTTCAGTAGAACCTGGGTTAGTTAAAAACAGAAATCGTAGAAAAAAACCAAGAACTAAAGCACCTATTTCATCATCGAATTAAGTAGTTTTTGTGCTTTGTCTTTATATCGTTCAGGACTTAGATTTTGAGCTTCATTTACAAAGTAGCGAGCTCGATCAAAACGCTTTTGTGCGTAAGAGTTTAGTGCAAGCGCCCAATGAACTGTTGCGCCATCCGCACCATTAGCAAGAGATTGTTGATACCATTTTTCAGCTTCCTCGTAAGATCCGTCAGCATAGAATGATAATCCTAAGTAGTATGAAGGTAGAGGATCAATAGGTTGCAATTCAACAGCTTTAAGTAAAGGCACCCGTGCAAACTCAAACTGCCCATTGTTATACGCATTAACTCCATTTTGAACTAGTTCTGGAAAAGTTTTTTGATTTGAGAGCCACGCTAATAAATCTTCATCTGCAGTATAAAACTGGGGATTACGTATAAACCGTTGGGCTATTGCTTGGGTGTTTTCTTTTTGAGAACGTTTGTTATAACCATCCTCTGAGTTTTCAAGAATCACGAATATTTCATGCATAAAACGTTGGTATTCATATCGTTCTGTTTGCAGAAAAAAAGCTACGAGTGCCCAAGAAAGCGGATAAATTCGTGAAGCTTCAAATGATCCAGTTTCTGCAGAAATAATATCAATTACAGAACATTTTTTTTCAGTTTCTAGGGCATATCTTTTAGCAGTTTCAAGCCATGGAGGATAGTCTTTTTTTATAACGGTATAACCATCTAAACTGTAGTTTTCCATCCATGCCTGCAAACCATCTCTGAGCCAAACAGGCGGTTCGAGTACATAGCTATAAATATATTGAAGAAAAAGTTGTCGATTTAAAGAAGGACCTGCAAAGGCTGTGTATCCATTTCCATTGTAAGCTGGATACAAGACTAGTTCCGATAATTCGGGTTTGCTATATTTAAGAAAAACGAATTGATTTCTCGTTCCTCCGATCCGAGTAGAAAGATATTCGTCGAAGGCTGCTTGGTCAGCAAGAATTCTTACATTTGCCAGATGTGCATTAGGATCGGGATCAAATCCACACAATTCATAAAAAATAGTACGCAAAGCCATAAAGGATTTACCTATCTCTAGAATATCAAGTGATTCGTCAGCATAAGTAAATTGATAATTTCCGTATGTGTATTGTTGGGTTTCACCGATAGCAAAGTTTGTGAGTAACAATATAAAGAGTAGGGTAATACATATTTTTTTTTGCATGCGCTGTCTCCTATGTTCTGGTTATTTTGTCGATAATTATATGTACGTCCTCTACGAGTATTCCAGTAAATCTTTCAATGTTATCAACGATATATTGTTGCATCTTGTGAATCTTCCCAGTAAGTTGAGTACCAAAGGGTACATCAATAACTATAACGAGTCGGTACCCCCTTGAATCAGTCTTGATAGTCAATTTTTTTATACTTATTTGAGGGTCGAATTCACCAACACAATGAATTACCATCTGGGTCAACGCGGCTTCTGATATAGAAACCCTGCCAGTCTTGGAGAACTCAGGCCGTACAACTGATTTTTCATACACCTTAGAATGAGTCGTGTTGGATAGAATTTTCTTTCTTCCCTTGAGAAATACACGAACATGATTATAGAATATTTGAGGATAATTACGCTTAATTTCGATAGAGGGTACAGGAATAACATGTTTTCCTTCAACACGCCTCGAGCGTATAGCTTTTTCTATCTCTTCTTGAGAAGCAATATCTTCAATTTTTATTATTTTAAATGGTTGGGGAAGCTGAAGACGTGCCGATATTTTTTGCACCATCTTATCAGAAGTACCGAGGATGAGAATTTTCTTAAATGATTTTTTCTGAAGGGCTCGAGCAACTTCATCACGGTGAGATTTGTTGTCGAAGAGGGCTATTCTTACTGCTGCAAGAAATGTTTTTTCACGTTTTGCGGAATGACCAGCAAGAATTTTATCATCATAAATTAATAAACCGTCGTCTACTATGAGTTCAATTCCATATTTTTGGGCTAAAAGCTTTGCGCGAAAACTTTTTCCGGTACCGCTATCGCCAATAAGGGCATACACTTTAACACCCTTAAAAAACCAGTACAAATCGCTGATGGTTCTCATTCCGTTCTCAGTATACGTTGCCCGTATCAAGCATTGCAAGCACATTCTGGGTGAACAAAGACAACAATGCTGTTTTAGCGCTTTCAGGAAGTGGTGCAGCAATACGTTTAGGAAGATCAGTAAGGCGATTCTCCGGAAAATGGAGTTGCCAGGCATGCAGCAAATACCCATTTTGGGTTTTTCTGCCTCCATAGCGTGTATCTCCCCAAAGCGGAAAACCGTGTAGGTTGGTTTGTTTTCGTATTTGGTGTTTCCGTCCAGTTACAATGCAATATTGTACCAAGGTATAAAATTGGCCATATTTATCTTTTGATGAAGCAAGGGGAACCACATGCGTTATCATTTTTTTTCCCATTTCATCTATATCATGCCATTCAGCTGGTAAATTTAATGTATTTTGCGCAAGTCCTAGATAGTATTTACCAAATTGACCAGAAGCAATACCTGACGAAAACCAGCGGGCACCGCTAAGACTTCGGGATACAGCTATTATTCCCGTAGTATCCTTGTCTAAGCGGTGTAAAGGTCCTGTTTTAAAAGAGAGAGAAGCTTTTTCTGCATTTGATTTAGGAATCATTTGAGTAAGCCCGCCAGGACCGTGAACAGGAATACCTTTGGGTTTATTGATAAAAAGGATTTCAGGCGTTTCTAAAAGTATTTCAAGGGAACAGGTTAACGGTTTCTCGCACGAATTATCTGATATTCCCGGAATTATAGTTTCCGCTATTTCAATAGAACAGTTCTCTGGAACCAAAAATGAGGGGGATATTTTTTTTCCATCAACCCTTATCAGGCCCTTTCTTAAAAAGCGGTATATACCTGAAAGAGGAACATTAGGTAAAAACCGACGGACAATTCGGTCTATTCGGCGTCCAGAATCGTCTAGGGTAGGGCGATATGATCTGAAATTCATAAACTTAAGTATATATACTTTTTCACTACTTGACAAAAGGGTAGGTTTAGCGAAAATACTCTAGATGAGTCAGGCTATGTTATTCGAAATAAGATTACTCTTTCATAATCCCGTCTTTCTCGCAGCTGTTAGTAGCTGGATCATAAGTCAGTTTATAAAGACGTTGATTACCCTTTTTACTCGAAATGTAACATCATTTCATGACCTTGCTTCCCTGCTTTTTTGGAAAACTGGTGGAATGCCTTCTAGCCATTCCGCACTTGTCTCGGCAGTTACTACAACCATAGGATTTAAATCCGGCATTTACTCTGATCTCTTTGTTTTCTCTTGTTGTTTTACCCTCGTGGTTGTGCGCGATGCTGTAGGTGTGCGCAGATCAAGCGGACTGCAGGCGCGTGCCCTCAACGAATTGGGTTCAAAATTTTCTTCTGGTACGAAATACCAATTCAAACCAGTAAAGGAAATCCAAGGTCACCGACCTATGGAAGTTCTCGCGGGTATTTTGCTTGGGTTTTTTATCGGCGTCGCATTCTCAACCCTCTAACGCTGCATGAATCAAAGTAACCCAGTTCCATACGTTGCAATATCTTCTCTTTTTGTCCTGTGTTTTATTGCACTGGCAATTCTCATGTTTATTCCTATTCGTTCGTCTATAACGTTATGGAAAGATTACCGTGTACTCACCGTTTCACCACCGGAGTTTGAAAAAGAAGTTATAATAGGGTTAAAAGCAAAAGGCTTAAGTGAAATTGTAACGGAATCAAATTCAATGCTCTTACCAGACAATACATTATCACCCGTCCAACCCTTTATTACCGAAGTTAACAACGAAAGAAGACGTTGGTTTAGTCAAGAAAAAACAGGTGAGCGATTCTTTTTTCTTTCTGATGTTCCAGATTTAGATAGACGTGTTACTGAAGTGCTCTCGACCCTGCCTATTATATGGACACTGGAAGAAAATGGCGTTTTATTCCTATTCCCGAGTATTATTCTTCTTATTCTTCTTGCAGCTGGAATTATTATACAAAAAAACCGGATTCTTTTGGTTGTTTCTTCTATACCCACATTTATCCTCGCTTTATCTTGGAATAGGCCATCAGGGATGATAACAGCAATGATTTTACTTTCAGCTTTGACAGTACATTGTGATCTCATATTTACCGGTAATTTTTCATTAACAGCTGTGCAACGCCTACGTCGTCTGTTAAAAAATCTCTTTGTTCTTCTTCCTGTTGTGCTTCTTATTCCTTTTGCTTTTTTAATTAATGTACGAGCTGGTGTACTACTATTGGCATCGTTGGCTTTCTCCATAGCTCTCATCGCTTTATTTCATATACTATCTGCTATTAATAAACCTCTTGGTTTTGTTCCTATGCATCCTAAAACTCTTTATAGGCCCAATTTTTTCAATAAAAAGCTTATTGTTATTCTTTCAGTAACGCTGGTTATCTGTAGTACAACTGGGATGATTTTTTTTGCTGCTCATACCGGAAAATTAGCTTTCTCTAAAAATCAGGAGTTGTATTTACCCACACCATCGGGGTATACTGATCAAACAGGTTTTACGCCGGAAGCTCTTCAGGCATTTTCTACCGCAAAACCAGATGATTCTCTGCCTGATTTGTCTGATTTTCTTGCAGTACAGTGGAAAATTGCGGTTTTTCCTTGGCAAGATTATCGGAATAACGTAAACCCTCCACAAATCGATGAACAAATGCTCATCGAAGAATATGTTTTTAATGATGAAATTGGCATGCTACAAGCAACTCCTCGCGTCGTTGCTACTTTTGATCGTGAGTTTATTAAACGAACGCTCGCAGAAAAAAGCACACCGCTTGAAGAAATGCTCATACAACAGGGACAGTTTGTCTCAGGAAGGATTACAAGGCAGGCAAAATGACACGCTTTATTCGATTTAGACGAAGCATGGAAACAATTACTATAAGTGAACCAAAACCAGAACATACTGGCAACGCATTTTTACCTCCAGTTGCTCTCGTTTCTCTAAATCAAGATTCATCTGCAGAAATTCGCCCCATAGTAATCGAAGGTAATCGGGTGCGCGAGGGACAACTTATTGCTCGTGGAGTACAACCAGACTGCACCCGAATTCATGCACCGATTCCTGGGTTCCTGCGTTCATTCAAAAATATTCAAGGTCCTGACGGAGCGAGTTCCCTTGCTGCAGAAATTGTATTGTCTGGATCATTCGATATTCTTGGAAGAAAAGAAGAAAATTACCAATGGAAAACAGCTCCTGAATCTGAAATCATCCGTATTCTTGAAGACAAGGGTGTTGTTTCAACCTTTGATGAACCAGAACCTCTTGTTCATTTGATCAGGGCAGCGAAAAAACATAAAAAGACGATTATTGTTGTACGTATGTTCGATTTAGATCCTACTTGTCAACTGGACAGTTTTTTAGCTGAAAAATTTTTTGTGCAGGTAGTAGAAGGGGCAGGCTTGATAGCTCATTCAATAAATACTAAGGAAATACTCTTCATCCATGATGATAAAAAGGAAGATGCTTTTAAAGAAAGCAAATTTAAAGAACTCCTAGGTACTATTGATCCAATTGTAGTAAAAACCGATAACCGCTATCCATCAGGTAATAGAAAACAGTTAATTTTAGCAATGGACGAACAATTTAAAAAAAGAAACATGGTTTTTATTGATCCTTCAACGGCATTGTCTGCTTACGAAGCTGTTGTAAAAAACAAACCAGTTCTCTATCGTCATGTATTTGTTTCCGGTCCTGCTCTTTCTAGGGCCGCTGTTCTCAAGGTAAGAATAGGAACCCCAGTTGCCAACCTTATTATGGAGTGTGGCGGATTTTCAACAAATCCTTCCCGAATCGTGATTAACGGTCTTATAACTGGTACTTCTGTTTTAGATCTTTCTACTCCAATTACTAAAACAACAAAGTCAATACACATAATGGACAAGGAAACCTGCCCTGAATATAATGTTTATTCATGCATACGATGTGGCCGGTGTCTTCAGGTTTGTCCGATGTATTTGGATCCAATGGAGCTTGTAGAAGCGGTAAAAAACGATCAAATCACAAAACAGATTGCAAAAGGGATTGATGCATGTCAACACTGCGGTTGCTGTACTATGGTTTGCCCCTCGCGCATCCCCTTACACCACATACTCAGTGATGCTCAAATTACCGGTAAAACAGGAGCACTCCAATGAAAACCGTAAGTTGGAAAATGGCACCATCACCTTTCTTAGTAACTCGTCCTACAATATCGAAAATGTCTTTGATTACTGGAATTTCTCTGGTACCACATTTACTTATCATGCTAATTCAAGGTGATATTCCATCACTTGTTTCAATTTTTGCTGCTATTTTAGGCAGTATTATAGCTGAATTGTGCGTTTCCTTTTCCAGAAAGAAACAAGCTCTTGGTGATGGTACTGCAATACTGAGCGGAATGCTTATTGGTTTTCTACTGCCGTTTACAATTCCTCCTTTTATTGTACTTTTCACTTCTTTTTTTGGCTGTCTTGTTGCTCGAGCAATTTTTGGTGGAACCGGTACTTATTGGATGAATCCTGTTGCAGTAGCAGTTTGTATTGCGTATTTAAGTCAAGGCAATTTATTCCCACCCCTTTTGGTAACACCAGAATCCGTTGGTGCTGCAGGAAATGTCTTTGGTGCACTTAAGCTTGATCAATTTTCTCGTATTTCTGTAGATCCAACTATAACTAAGTTTTTAAACTATCATGTACTCCAGCGATTTTCTATTTCACTGCCTGAAGGGTATATTACTTTGTTTTGGCAGTCGCCTTCCGTAATTCCTGCGTTCCGTTATAACTTGTTAACACTTTTTGCCTCAGTAGTTCTGTTATCCCTCAAAATCATAGATTGGATAGTACCCGCAACTTTCTTAGCAACATATGCAATTTTTGTATATTTTTTTACTCCGCTTGCCATATCTACTGGAATAGCTTCGGGCGATATACTATTTGCTTTCCTTACAGGAGGAATTCTTTTTACTGCATTTTTCCTACTTCCTGAGTATTCAACTACACCTAGAACACGAATAGGAAAGTTTTCCTCGGGATTTTGCGCAGGCATAATTGCGTTTTTCCTTTGCGGTCTCGGAGGATCATCGGTTGGAGCAGTTTTTACTGTCGTTTCTGTAAACCCAATTAATACAATTATAGAATATGTTGAAAAACAAATTGTTGCCTTACGGAGAAACTACCCATGACACTAGAAAATCGAATACTACTCAAACGTATATTATCTCTTGTTGCTGCAGTTGTTGTTTTTCTTTTTTTCATAATTTTTATTAATACTATGACTCATCATTATTCGGAAGAAACCATTCGTGTTGCGGTTAAAGAGGTTCTAGAACATAATTCAGAAGAAACAATTTCTATTATACAAAAAAAACGTATACCGAGAACTGGCATTTCTTATAACCGCATATATGAGGTTGCCGTTGGTAAAAAGAAATCTACGGTATATGTTGTTACCATCACCGGTAGAGCAGGGCCATACAGCGCGGTTTTTTCAGTAAAAAATCCCGGGACTGTTGATTTTTGTGGCTTACTGTTATCTTCGTTTCTTACAGAATCCCACGAAAAATATGGAATAACTCCAAAAATGATAGATCATTGGGAAACTAAAATTGCCAACATAGACGCTCGTTTTGGAGAGACTAAATGAAAAAAAAACTTTCTCTTTTTTTGTTTTCGCTGTGCCCGCTTATACCGGCAACATCGCGTTTCGCTTATGCCTTAATCTTTTCCGCTGCTATCCTTTTTTATTACGGAGCAGGTATTCTTTTTAGAGAACTTGTTAAAAAACTTGATTCTCAAAGTTTTGGACAACTCTTAGAACTTGTTGGCTTAGCCGGCACTGCAGCTCTTTTCTTTGGTATACTCAATGGAGTCTATCCTTTGTTAGCTTTATCCCTTGAACTATACATTTATCTTTCTGCTTTTTCATATCTCTTGCTCATTAGTATTACTATGGACCATGGAACTAGTGATAGTTTTTCGCCAATAATTCTTTTTATTCCATTATTACTATTATTTTCCGCTATTCGTGAAATTTTTGGCTTGGGAACTATTTCTTTTCCAGTATATTCAGGTTTTATTGAATTTACCCTTATCCCTCCCAGAAATTCTTTGATATTCCGTTTTCTTGGAACAGGTGGTGGGGCTCTTATGCTAACCGGCATCTTTTCGTTTATTCTTAAACAATTTTTTGATAAAAAAGGAGTGAGAAAATAATCATGAGTGGGATTCTTCTTGAAACAATTCTTTTCTATGCACTTTCCTGTTCTACCGTATTAGTATACGGAATAGGACTCGAACGCTCTTTTTTAGATTCAGGTACTGATACAGTATTTTATTCCCGAATACCGGTACTTTTACTTATTTCTCTATCTTCTTTTGTAGTTATTTGGTTTCCCGTAACTTTTATCTTTATTCCCTTAAACATTACCTATTTAGTTCCTGTCTTTTCAGTAACAGTTTGTGTTTTTGCTCAGTATGCCTTCTCACTAGTTGGATTGTTACAAAAGCCAAGCCCTGGAGAGGAAAGAATATTTTATTTTGGTATTGTTTTTCTAGCGCTTTTTGAGGGAATCTTTTTTTTACAGGGCTTGTTGATAATATTTTCTGGTGTTCTTTCGTACACCCTTGTAACAACCTTGCTTTTTTCAATTAGGGAACGCATTTTATCTTCCAAACTTCCATCTTCATGGAAAGGTGGCCCCATTGCTCTCATAAGTCTCGGGCTTTTGTCTCTTGCTTTTTATGCTCCGGATGTATCTTGGTGGTTTATTAAAGGATAATCGTTCTTTACCAGTATTATCTGTCTTTAAAAACACAAGTATGTGCGGTATAATACTATAACCAGTTAAAACAACAATAGGATCATTGAGTGTCAATCAAATTATGTTTAGGAACAGCATGCTCAATTTCTCCTGGTTTAGATTGTTCAAAATATGAAGAACAGTACCAGGAGTTGTATAAGCCACTGTTATCAAACCTATACAACCTAGTTGAATTACCCTTTACCCTTTTTATGTCAGGTCCATTTTTGGAGTGGATTGAACATAAACATCCAGAATTTTTTATGCTCATCGAAGAAATGATCGCGCGTACGCAACTTGAAGTTCTTGGAGGAGGGTATTACACCCCGTATTTTCCAATGATTTCACCTTCAGATCGGGTGGGGCAAACTGAGTTATTAACAACCTCAATTCGCAAACAATTTGGTAAACGACCTAGAGGTGCTTGGCTGCCAGCCAGTGCTTGGGATCCGTCTTTAATATCGTCATTTTGTACTTGTGGTATTGAATATTTGCTTATGGACAAAGTAATGCTCGAAACGAGCGGTTTTCCGGGAGTTAACGGTCTTTCTCCTGTTACTCTTGAAGATAGCGGCAAAACTGTCATTGCCTTACCCCTTGATAATAGGTATAAAACGCTAGAACGCTACTCACCAAAAAGCTTTCTAGATGCCCTGCAATCTTCCGATATCGACAGGGACGAAATAACAGTTATCGTATTCTTTGACCAAACTTCAATCCCTGGCTTGTTTACTGCAACAGAAGGAAGCTCTTCTTGGATTGAACGTTTTTTAAGCTCCATTTCTCGAAGTAACATTCCAATTGAATTAACTTCGCCAGGAAAACTTTTGAAAACTCGCATTCCTAATCATAAGGCATATATATCTACAGGAATGTCTCCCTATGATTACGAAGAAATTCCTGCACCAGAAGATATACGTATCCTTGCTAGGACTTCCGTTAAGCAACATCTAATAAATTCTAATAATATCATGCGTCTTTACTCAAAAATGATGTATGTGACTATTCTAGTAAATCAGGTTCGCGGCGATAAAGCTCGTAAAAAAACTGCTCGGGAAGAAGTATGGCGTTCACAGTATTGTGAAACATTTCGTCTCCTAAATGGAATTGAAAGTCCTGAATCCAGAGTTCTGCGAACCCTTGCATATAAAAATCTTCTGATGGCAGAAAAATCTACTCGTATACGAGGTGTTTTTTCCCCGTCAATTGTTTGTACTGATTTTGATATGGACAGTATAAAAGAATATCTTTGCCAACTTGATAAAGTTAATATGTATGTGCACACGTATGGCGGAAAGATTTTTGAATTAGATGTTTTTTCTGTCTACCGGAACTTCTGTGATACCAGCATTCCTTCTTCCGGACTTTTTATCGATCACTTTTTTTCAATGAATGCGCTCAAACGTCTTTCCCGTGGAATACTGCCTGATGAACCCGATGTTTTTTCTTGTTCGATTTATCAGGAACAGTCAATTGACCGTAACAAGTGCGAAATCCAGCTCAAAACAAACGGAACTTTTGGTTCTCTCCAACAACCACTTTCTTTAAGAAAACAATATTTATTCCGTAATGAAGGTATCCAAGTTCAGTATATTTTAAAAAATGACAGTCCTCTTAAACTTACTGGCGTTTTTGTAACAGAACTTGATTTTTCTCTTATTAATGGGAAAAAAAATAAGCAACCAGAAATTGTAGTCTATTCCGAAGATATTAGAAAAGAATCAGGAGTAATACAAGCTGGTTTCGACGATGTATCCTGGATTCAACTTCTTGATCCATGTTCTAATTGTACTATGACCATTGAGGCAAATGAAAATCCTTCAGTTTCTGTATTTCCTATTATTCTTGAATCAAAAACACTAGGTAGTAAAGAAAAAACACAGAAAATTGATGGTGTTCGAGTTTTTTTATATTGGAAAGTTGATCTTAGTTCAAACTACGAAACAGAAAAAACAGTTTTTTTAAAACTTTCCTGTTAATGAGTTTTATGATCCCCGTTGACTACTTTCCGCCTAAATTTTATCATACATACCATGAAAAGAAAACTCGTAACCTCTGCATTGCCCTATGTAAACAATGTACCTCATCTAGGTAACCTAATTCAGGTTCTTTCTGCCGATGTTTTTTCGCGGTATTGCCGGCTTCGTGGGTACGATACCTTGTATATTTGCGGAACTGATGAATATGGAACTGCAACTGAAACTCGTGCACAAGAAGAGGGTAAAACGCCTCGTGAACTGTGCGATCACTATCATGCTCTTCATAAAGAAATTTACGAATGGTTTTCTATTGCTTTCGATCATTTTGGAAAAACATCAACTACACAACAAACAGAAGTAACTCAATCCCTTTTTCTTGATCTCGAGAAAAACGGCTATATACATGAACACACCATTGAGCAACTTTACTGCACTTCCTGTGGTCGGTTTCTTGCAGATCGGTTTGTTCGTGGCAATTGTCCTGGATGTAATTATGATGATGCACGAGGGGATCAGTGTGAAAACTGTGGAAAACTTCTCGATCCTATGGAACTAGAGGAACCACGTTGCTTAACTTGTGGAAAGAAACCGGAACCACGCTCAACAAAACACCTATATATTGATTTGCCAGGTATATTACCTGAGTACGAAAAGTGGATGAAAGAGGCGAGTGTAACCGGAAAGTGGTCGAGCAATGCCATAAAAATGACCGAAGCTTGGATTCGGGATGGCCTCCAAGAACGTGCAATAACCCGTGATCTTAAATGGGGCATTCCCGTTCCTAAAGCTGGATTTGAGAATAAAGTTTTTTATGTCTGGTTTGATGCACCCATCGGATATATTTCTATTACTAAATGTCTTGCTGATTCTTGTGGCATTGATTGGAAGTCTTGGTGGCAAAATCCAGACAATGTAGAATTGTTTCAATTTATAGGAAAAGATAATATACCATTTCATACGGTAATTTTTCCTTCAACACTTATTGGCTCTAAAAAAGAATGGACAAAGCTTCATCATATGTCTAGCACAGAATATCTTAATTATGAAAAAGGTAAGTTTTCAAAATCTAAGGGAATCGGTGTTTTTGGCAATGATGCAAAAGAGTCGGGAATACCAGCAGATATTTGGAGATTTTATATTTTTTACAATCGTCCAGAAAAATCTGACTCACAGTTTTCTTGGAAGGATTTCCAAGAAAGAATGAATAGTGAACTCATTGGTAATTTAGGTAACCTTGTTAATAGAACGCTCACTTTTATAGCTCGGTATTATGATGGAGTGATTCCGTCTGCATATACTGGCACAAGAACAGATATTCAAGATATATCTCGCATGTTTGAAAAAGCACGTGCAGAAACCGCACAAAAAGTTGAAAACCATCTTGAATGGGCTAATTTACGTGATGCGTTTAGAGAGCTTTTTCTTCTTTCGTCTGTAGCAAATAAGGCCTTCCAAGATGGTGAACCCTGGAAAACTCGCATAGAAGATCCAAAAAAATCTGCCGCACTTATGCATGATCTTTGCTATCTTATCCGCGATATAACAATAATGATTCATCCCTATCTCCCCTATTTTTCAGACCGTGTAGCAGCTTTTTTTGGGCATACAATTTGGTCTGGATCAATTTTTTGTGAACATGAAGTTTCTAAAAATGCACCTAAAATTAACCATGGAAGTCTTTCATGGATGGATCTTAAAACACAAACAGGACTCGAACGAGTAACAAATCCTGAAATAATTTTTAAACCCATGGATACTGCTACCATGAATGATTACCGGGAACGATTCTCCGGCTCGCAAGCAGAAAGAAAGGAAAAGAAAGAAATGAACGACGAAAAAGAAACCATTGTAGATCCTGTTGTAGTATTTAATGAAAAAATTGCCCTTAAAACCGCTAAAATTACATCAATAACACGGCATCCAGAAGCAGACAAGTTGTATATTGAAACTCTAGATGATGGCTCGGGAACTGAACGAACAATTGTCTCTGGGCTTGTACCGTATTTTACTGAAGAAGAGCTTTTAGGCAAAACAGTAATTATTGCTGATAATCTTAAACCGCGTAAGATGCGTGGTGTTGAATCCCAAGGGATGCTTTTAGCAGCAAGTTATACAGATGGTGACGGAACTGAAATACTTGAAGTACTTGATGCTTCTTGGGCGAAGCCTGGCACACCTGTTGTTCCCCAAGGTGATGATTCATTAATTGAA
Organism: Treponema sp.; assembly: GCA_012838745.1. Taxonomy (GTDB): domain Bacteria; phylum Spirochaetota; class Spirochaetia; order Treponematales; family Treponemataceae; genus Teretinema. Next base: position 16,927 of record DUOS01000053.1, read on the forward strand.
AAACCAGAACAGATTTCCGCAGATGTATTTTTCTCCGTACCATTACGAATAGAAAATAATCAAATGATGGTTGGAAATAAAATACTTGTTACAGCTGGTAAACCTATTACCTCTGTTACCGTATCATCCGGAGAGGTATCCTGAGCACATGCAAGTTCGCAGGGTATCTCGTGATGCCATAGATTGGAACAGTGTTCCAGTTCCGGCAAGTTTTTTACAACATCCTTTTTGGGCAGAATTTAAGAATCGTTACGGATGGGTTCCCTTTTTTTTTATTGTTGATGAGAACTTTATTTCGGTTCTTGTACGTAAAATTCCTCATCTTGGCTCAATTGCCTATATTCCTATGGGACCAGAAAGCACTACCCAATTGGAATCATCTAGACAGGATTTACTCCTTACCCTTGTAAAAGAAATTAAACCATTACTACCTAGTGATACCTTTTTGCTCAGGTTCGATCCACCTTGGGAAAAGGACGATCAAAAACTTAGTATAAAAAAAGCAGGAATGGATATTCAACCCCCTGATACGGTTATCCTTGATCTTCTACCATCCGAGGAAAACATTCTTGCACAGATGAAACCTAAATGGCGCTATAACATACGCCTTACTGCAAAAAAGGGTGTTCGTGTTTGTTCGTATTTTGGAAAAGAAACTATTACAAAGGGCTTGCCAGTTTTCTGGGAGCTCTACAAAGAAACTGCAAAACGTGACGGAATAGCCATACATAGCCAAAAATATTACCAAGACTTACTTGAAACTGTTTTGGACTACCCTAAAACAGCTAAAATAATTATATACACCGCTGATCATGAAGGAGACTCTCTTGCCGCCATAGTGGTTCTTTTCTATGGTAATCAAGCAACCTATTTATACGGGGCATCTTCAAATATCAAAAGGAACCTCATGCCGGCCTATGCACTTCAATGGCAAGCTATTACCGAGGCAAAGGCAGCTGGATGCCTAACCTATGATTTTTACGGTATTCCCCCCTCAGACGATCCAACACATCCTATGTATGGGTTATACCGCTTTAAGACAGGATTTGGTGGAACTCTTGTTCACCGCATCGGGAGCCTCGATATTCCCGTTAGAACGTTTCGATACCATGTGTATTCAATTCTTGAGACTCTTCGAACACTATGGTTTAAAAAAATTAAAAAAATATTTAATAAACGATAACATTTACTATATTTTTTTTGACCTTATGCTAAAAACTCTTCGGAACTCATAAGTCGAACCCCAATAGAACGTGCTTCTTCAAGAAACTCACTTCCTAAATGTTCAAATCCGGGAACGTTAGAACTAACATCAGTAAGTACTATCAATTTCTCAACGGGAATAGTGGTAACTAGGTCCCTCACGGTATTTGCAACGCAATGTGACAAAGCTTGGCCAGCAATCGCGATATTATCCGCAGTTTTAAGCCGTTCAATGAGAGCAAAGTTAGTTCTAGAGCCAGGATCAGCAGGATCAGAAACCTCAGACCTGATAGCACTATAATGCTCTGTTCGTACATTACTGCCCTTAGACGTATAATCAACTACTCGGCCAGGAATGGTTGATTCCCATTCCCACAAAGCTTCGGCGAGTGGTTTGTATACATTATGCCCCCAACTTCCAATAAGACAGTGTGGTGGCCATATCGCTAAATTATATTTACCAGTTTTTTCCAATGTGGCAACATATTCTTGCGCATACAGCTGATACTGAGGGACAGCAGAACGGTACTCACCGTTTTTAATGTCTTTAAGAGTAATAATGGTGAGTGGTTTGGGGTTTTCATTATTGCGATCCAGCCAAAATATAGGATGAGCAATGTGATAGAGGTGATGTGAATCCATCGTGACATGGATTGTATCCAGTTTTTGATCATTCCTTTTGATAAGAGAAGAAAGCCTCAGACAATCATCATGGGCACCTGGAACACTAAGTGCACCAGCTTTATCGCAAAAATCATTTTGCGGGTCAATAATAAGCAATGTATTAATCATATCTAAAGTGTAGCATAGTGTTTTCCATTGTCAAGAAGCAGTCCTTTCGTTATACTTTTTTTATGAATCTCGAAGCCTTTGTTCTCGGTTGTGGTGGCATGATGCCGCTACCTTATCGGCATCTTACCTCGGTTCTGCTACGGCGGGAAGGGGATTTATTCCTTTTTGACGGCGGAGAAGGCACCCAAGTTTCCTTGCGTCGCCTTAACTTACGATGGAAAAAAATTAATGCCATATTTGTAAGCCATACTCATGCTGACCATGTAACAGGATTACCTGGATTACTCATGCTTTCTTCCCAAGTGGACCGTGATGATCCTTTATACATTTTCGGCCCACCAAAAATTGCGGAGTACATTAACTCAAGCCGCCAAGTTCTTGATATGTATATCAATTATAAAATTATTATTAAAGAAATAACAGAACCAGGAATTGTGTATCAAGGCGATGGATTCCATGTACGAGCGTTTCCTCTACAGCATACAAAACCCTGTGTTGGCTATGCTCTTGAGGAATACGAGCGGCCTGGAGAATTTAATCCAGAACAGGCAAAAAAACTCGGAGTTCCTTGTGGTCCTCTGTGGTCACGCCTACAGTCTGGTGAATCTGTAACTGCAGATTCGGGAGACATTATTAAACCAGAACAAGTTTTAGGCTCATCACGAAAAGGCAGAAAGTTCAGTTATGTTACAGATACTAAGTATCTGCCTTCAATAGCACACGAAGTTGCTAATTCTGATCTCCTCGTATGCGAAGGCATGTTTGAACGAGAATTAACCGAAACAGCTGCCGATAAAAAACACATGACTGCTGAGCAGGCAGCAATAGTTGCCCGCGATGGAAAAGTAAAAAAAATGGCCTTAATCCATTATAGTCCGCGGTATACTGATTCTGATTTGAAACGTCTATTATCTGAAGCTCGCTCAATTTTTCCCCAAACCATTCTAAGCCGTGATCGATTGGTTATTCCCATCGAGTATGAAGATTAAAAAACTTCTTGCAGGATACATCTAATGGCTCAAATCATTTCGATTATTCTGTTATTACTAACGCTTGTTATTTTTTCCCGAGAATATTATTTTTTTATTCGAAAAAATACAAAAAAAAAGCGTACTGTTTTACATCTAGTAGTTGGGTATACTGCCTTTTTTTTGTTACCTGTTTTTTTACCGCCTATTGCAAATTTTGCACCTACAAGCCTTTTCCGCATGCTGGCTGTTGGTCTCTTAGATATTCACGTCTTTATTTATTTTCCTACACTCACAACAATACTGTGGTTTCTACGAGTAAAACCACAGTATTGGCCTCTCCCGAAGCGTAATGATCAGAGAAGGACAATGAGGTGGTATCTCATCCTTCTATCGCTATACATGGCCTCCAGCGGGCTCTCACCGCAGTATGTTGATCTAACACACGAACAAGTGCATTCAGTTCGTCCATATACTAAGAAGATACTCAATCATCTTGATTCTGAATGCCTTATTACTTGGTACCGCAGTGCACACTTATCTGAAACACCGCAATTTAGAACTATTTCTCATTTATTATCTTCCTATGAGCGAGAAAATCCCAAATGGTGCACTCTGATTGTACGAGATCCAAACACACAAAAGAGTCCGGAATTTCCTGAACAAATAGGATTACTACCGCTTAATTCTGACTCATATTCAGGTATACTCATCGAATATCGCGGAAAATATCACCTTCTTCCGTCAACTATAGACTATTTCCTTTTAGAATATGAGCTGACCAAGGCGCTTGAAAGTCTAATTCTCTATCAAGGCAATCGAACCAACCCTGTTCAAATGCTAGTACTAGGAAATCCAAACGGATATGAGTATTTACAGATTGTTCTCGAACATGCGGGGTTTTCGCTAATTCCACCTATAAATCCAGAAATAGCTCTTGATCCTAAAATTCCTCTCATTCTTGTGGGATCTGAATACTGTAGTGAAGGTACTCTTGCTGCAATAAAAACGTTTATACTACAAGGTGGTGCTGCTGTTTTTTTTGTTTCTGGAATAAGTATCGATACCATGGAAACGTGGTCTGCACTACCAAAGACCGATGATCCAATTCTTACATTGCTTGAGAGTAGGGGGATAGGAATTTCTCCACAGCTCCTTCTCGACGAACAAAATTATAGGATCGACATGCCGGCAGTAGAAGGCGATGCTGTTCAATCTGTTTCTTATCCATACTGGATTAGAGTTACTAATTCAGGGTTTTTATCAAAACATGTTGTTTTTTCAGGAGTTTCATCACTTCAGTTTTACTGGCCATCACCCATTTTTCATGATGTTAGTAAAACCATAATGCCTCTTATCCAAACTACTAACTGTACAGAGCTCGCAAACCCACCTTTTTTTACCCATCCTCTTAGAGACAAAGCTAAATTCTTGATTTCTACAAAAGGAAGGTACCCTCTTAGTGTTTTTTTAGAAAAACCGAGCAGAATTCTTGTTATTGCTGATGAATACTGTGTTTCAAATCTTATAGACTTAAGTGCTAGTTATGATAATCTTCTTTTTTTTATTAATTGTGTAGAATGGATTTCTGGGAATGAAGCCCTAACAAGTATAAAACGTACACCTCAAAGAGTACTACCTTTTTTGCATGACTATCACAGTAGTAGGTAATTACAGGTTTCCAGCTACGAAATCACGGTATTTATCAGGATTTGCTCGAAAGGCTACAATAGGTAAATCAGGCTCCGCAACGGCTTTAGCAGCAGCTATTACCGCCTCTTCTATCATTCGATCAGCAGAAAGAAGGCGTGCAGTTCTTGTGGTAATACCTATAGTTATTTGACTTTCTATTTCTGCTTCCCTCAGAAGTGCATCAACGCCTTCATAAAGATCGTCAGCAATTTTCATTGCCTGATTTAGGCTAATGTTTTGGAAAATACCGGCAAATCCATCTGAACCAAACTCAAATGCCATATCTCGAAATTTTATATGCTCCAACAGTTCTTGGGCAATTTTCCGTGATACTAAATCAGTATGTTTTGTTGCAGACACACGAAGTATCATTAAAGAAAGATCCTGTTCCGAAGAAGCTGCGCGCACAAGTTCAGAATCTAGCCGTTCAATAAGGTATTGTTGCCAACCTAAACCCGTTACTGGAGAATACAGTCCTTCTGGCTTTACTGCTTCATCAATTGGTTCTGTAACATCTTCGTCTAAAAGATCTACATGTTCATCAATTTCATCATTAGTTTCATAGTTATTACTAGTATCTATAAATTCTCCGCCATACGGGAGATCTTCATTATCAGAATCAATGGTTTGCGAATCGTAATTTTCCTCATAGTTATAAGGAAAACCGTAATCATCGGAAGAATCAACAGTATTAATGGGCTCCTCAAAGGAGGGGATAGAATAAACAGGTTTATCGGTTTCTAAAGAAGAATCTTCATAATTATCAAACGTTTCAAACTTTTCTACGTGTTTTTCAGGAGTGTAGGCAATAATGACAATCAGAGTAATAAGTATGAGTGCAAGAGTAATCATAAAGGACATACGGCTTGCATCAAAAATAGCCGAAGGTCGAAGAATATACATAACAGCAGTAGCAACAACGGTAGGGCCAGATAATTGAGGTATATCGAGTTCAGCACTAAAAGTGCGCATAAACAAAGAAGAACCACCAAGCTTTGCGGTACCGGTAGGTTCGTAGGACAATAAAGAAGACCTATCAGGCCACGCATACGTAACACCGGTGGGAGTGGTAATCATAAAAGCCACAAGAGAACGGGATTTCTGGCAAGTATCCGTAAGATTCGTGACAAAAGAATCACTCATAAATCCATCAGTTACCGCGGAAAGAGAGGTGCTTCTGGTAATCCATGAAAAACTCAAGTCCGCTTCGCCGGAACCTTGTTGAAGTTCCGAATAAATTGAAAACGAAAAAAGGACAACAGAGAAAATCAAAATGAGAAACGCGACGATACTATAAACGGTTACAAACCTTTTACTCATAATTAAGAAGTATATCCTGCAATCATTTCGAGCGCAAGTTCTATTGCTTTTTTCTGATTTTTTTGTTCGCACGATAGCCAATATCGATTTTGAAACCAAGCAAAAAAAGGAATCATTGCTAAGAACAAAGGTCCGCACATTTCCTTTTGCTCAGACAAGATTTTAAGCGACTTAATCAATACTGTTGCAAATTTTTTTGTAGGAAATAAAGAAAATTCTTTATTATTCCATTTGTTTCCCGGTTTCCATGCAGCCAGTTCTGCCTTATATGAGAGAAGTGTATCAGTGGTGTATGAATAGCCGGAATTATACGCACTTCGTTCAACCGGAGTTCTAAATATCAGCGCGGTATAGGCTGATTCAGCTGGATTAATTCTATTAGATTGATTATCAAAGAGATCAGCTAGATATGTGCCTTTAGCATAGGATTTACCACCGAGATAAGAAAAATCTGCTCCTATAACCTTAATTTTCTCATAACCTAAGGAATATGCCACATGTTTAGCCGCAACGGTAACTGTTCCAGAGGATGTATCCATGTATGGAAGTGGAGAAAAGGATGCAGCATATTCTCCAAGGGGATGACCGCCTACAGTGAAGAGAATTTGGCAGCCTGTTCGATACGCCAAAGAAATTAAGGTTGGATTTGCACAACAATCAACAATAACTGTTGTTTTTGGAGAAAGGGAGCTGTATGCATGTAAAGATGAATAGTATTGGGGATCAATTGTTATAAAATAATCTGGTGTAATGCCGTAACCCTTCAAAGCCCCCAATGCTGTATCAGTAGAAAAAATAATATAAAGACTTCGATTCTCTTTTATTTTTGGGAGTTCTTGATCAATAGAAGGCCCTGCTGCAACTATGAGAGCTGTTTTATTACTATCTACACGATCAGTATAAGAAAAAGATTGGTTCATTAGGGAAAGATTTTTTATAAAGTTTGAAAACCATACCCTACCAAAATGAGCTTGAACAGAATAATCTCTAGATATATGAGTAAGAGCATTAGACACGGCTATTTTTTGTTCTTCGCCAAAAAAACGTTGAGACCAGGAACGAGGGGAATAGCTAGTGAAGGAACCGTAAAGGGCCGGTAAATACCGCTGAGTAAGCTCAGAAACTATTGTCGTTGGATTTAAATCAGGTAATAGAGTTACGCGCTTACAAGACAGTATATCCCACAGCGGAATCACAGATAATAGCGATTTTAATGCAGGAAGATCTCTTTCTGCAGCAACACAATATCCTTGAGGAAACTTATTTAAAAAAGCGCGTATATGAAAGCCACCAGTAATTCCTAGGAAAAAAAGAAAGTTATTTTTTTCAATATGTGAGATAGCACGTTCACTCTCAATTATGGGATTAATACGCGAATTTGCAGGAGTATCGCCAGAAAAACAGGGAACAAGTTGGCCTGTTTTTGCTTCGATAGAGCCAGTATAGGTTGTATCAGCTTGAGTATTTTCTAATGTTTCTGCAAGATGTGGGTTAAGAGTTCTCAAGGCGTCCAAGTTTTTATCAAGATATTTACTGGACACGAGCACGAACCTTTTTTGCCAAAGAAAACAAATACTCAGAGGTTTCTTCACGCCAAGTTCCTGGAGTGCCAGAGTTAAGATAGGAAATATATCCAGTAAAGGCTACAAGCTGAACGATTTCTAAAAGAAGGAGGTTTTTTTCAATATCACCGTGAAAAGTTCGTATGATATCTGCTGTTTCTTCTAAAAAGGAAGCGACTAACTGCCCTCGAGCGTAAACAGTTGAGATATCTTGTTTTTGTAAACATGAAGGACCTGTTGGTATAGACTCTCTATTATTTTTTAAAAATTTAGAAAGGGATGCACTTTTTATTTTTGGAATTATTCTCGTTGATTCTGGAACACGAAAAAAGCGTTTACTAAATTTCTCATCTCGAGAACCAAACCAGCGGGCATAGGCATCAAGGGCCATTCCATTGCCGCTCCGTTCATATAGAATACCACAAAGAGGAAAACAGCGCCCGATCATAGTTTCTAAAAGAGGGTCAAATGCATGGGGACGAACATGGGTAAAGGATTGTTCCACGGAAAGATCTAATCCGGCAGCAATAATTGAATTTTTGCCATGATCAAGCAAATAGCTGGCTGCAGTTCCAGCTACCGTTCCATTTCGTTGTGCCAGTACCGGAGTAATACCAGTAAGACGATATAAAGAGCGTTCAAGCTGTGATCCATATGAGAAAAATGCAACAGGATTATTCTCAAGAATATCAGCAGGAATTGCTGCTTCAAGTGGAAAAGCAACCGGTATATCAGGAGAACAGTATCTAAAATGGTCACGAGACCAGTACCCACCGTCAGTGGTAATACAAAGATCGGGTTTTACTCCATGAAATGAAAGACACGATAATGCTGAAGAGACTGCAGTAATATACAAGGAATCTGTATTTAGTGGAAAAATGCTTTTTAGAGATGGACCAGCACAAGCGAGAAGGGCTGGTTTGGTAATCTGTGGAAGAATGACAATATTTTGAGCAAAAACGCTGTTATAAACTGAGTTTGCAAGCCATCTTTTTCCAAAATGGGCTCGTGTACGGATAACTGCAGTTTGAATTGTAATGAACGAAGCAATTTCATCCCACACTTTTTTAGAGCGTTCAGGCCACTGAGAATCTGATGGTTTCCATGGAACAAAAATAGTAGCGGGAAGAAATTCTTCTAGTATTGAGGAAAAAAGAAAATCACCAACAGATTGAATTGAATTTGGCCGCCATACAGCATCCCAGAGATTGTCAGTGTCTATAAAGTTTTGATTTGTATAGCGAAGGGCAATTAAGTGAGCATGAGGAAGGCGTTTACGGAAAGCATTTGCAAGATAAGATTCAGCAGGTTCAGTTACTACGATTATTCGAGGAGACTTATCCAGCAATACAGATTCAACATACCGTTCTGCTTCTCGATCTGGATTATACGCGGAATGCAGCCGAACGCCTTCCGTGTTTTTCATAGTTACCGCTCTCCGGCTAAAAAATCTAGGGCATAGTCACTTGTTCGGGCAGTCCCTTCATATTTAATTTCAACCTTTTTTATTCTTGAATGCCCAAACAATTTTTCAAGGGGTTTTTTCATCTGATGTATATACAAATCATAATCTGTTTCGGAAGCGGTAAAAAGTATCATTCTTAATGAATAGTTTTTTTTCTTGTGTACAATGCTGGCAGGGCCGGCTTGCTTAATAATCATAGTAACCATAGCTCTATACAAAGTAAAAGAATCAAAATCAGTCTCAATTTTTTCATAGTCCGGAAAAATAAGCTCAAAAGAAATTGAAAAAAGAGATGCGGATCTTCTTTCTTCAAAGGCAGAATACATTTTTTCCTTATCAGCAAGTGAGTTCATCATTAGATTGTTACGAACAGAAAGCGCAGAAAGAAGTGAAATATTTTTATTAAGCATTAATTCAAAATCTTTAATAAGCATTAAAACAGATTCTGTATCAATTTGATTACGTTCAAGAGAAAGGCGAGACTGAACGAGAACGAGATATCCTGTTTCTTCTTCGAGAGAAAGAGGGTGAATAGCAATCATTACTAAGCTAGCTCGTTCACGGGTAGAAAAATATGATGTAAACACATCCAATTCAGAATCAGAAAAAAAACTCCAATCATTTTTTTGACAAATTTCTGCAAAAGAAGTTTGTTCTGGTACCATTCGAACACAACTAGTCATATCTACACCGTGTTGGAAAACGACAGTAAGTCTATCCTCCACAGGAAATAAAATAAATCCCTTTTCTGAACAGGCAGTAGTAAGAAAGGATAAAAACGAATCACTTACCTGCTCATATGAAGAAAGATGGGCTATTCGCCCAAGCAAACTATTTTTTTTTTTGCTTTCTTCGGCAGGTTTAGATGAATTTTGTATAGTAATGGCCTGGTTCATAAGCCCCATAATCAGGTAATACCAAGTTCCTCAAAAAGTTTCTTGTACACATCAAAATGTTCAGAGCGAGCAAACTCTTCGATTTTACTTTCCGGTAGACTCTCAAGCAATTGGTCCATATATGAAAGAACAGATTTTATTTCTTCTTTTAGTTCAACAGGAAGGGCTGTTACACCAGTATCAATGGAAACAGGTTGTTCTGCGGGTGCCTCTGCTTCAGGAACTTCTATCTCAGCATCAATTGTTTCTGTCTCGGGAACTTCAATCGTAGTATCAAAATCGACAGTATCGAACCCTATATCGTCCGTTTCTTCAGCATCAGTGATTTCAACGGCCTCAATATCTGCCTGAGGTATCTCAGGTTCAGAAACTTCGAGCTCGTCCTCAGAAAAATTTACATCTGTGTCGAAGTCGACCATATCGAAACTAGTATCAGTATCATCTGCTTCAATTTCAGTGTCTAAAAAATCTTCGTGGGGTAGGTCTGTTATTATTGAGTCTTCTTCAAGTTTTTGTTCAATTTCAGAAAAATCGATATTAAATTCGGTTAATTCTGGTTCTTCTAGGTTTTCTTCGTTAAAATCAATCGATTCGAGTTCTGGTTCTTCGATAGCTACATCATCAAGGTCGGTTTCTATATCTTCATCACCATCGAGATAACTAATATCATCTTCAAGCTTGTTTACATGAGAAACCGAGATTTCTTCCGGGTTAAGATCAAAGTTATCGTCGGTAAGCGTTTCTGGTATATCTAATTCTGAAGTTTCAGTATCTTCAATAACATCAAGAACTTCATCATCAACTGCTTCAATATCAACAAAGTCGGCCTCTGATATTTGTTCTTCTTCGTCATTCTTTTCTTCTGTGAAATCTGCCGTAATGAGAATATTATTAAGCTCATCTCCGGTAAGTGCTATGGTTTCATCCGGATCATCATCCGAGAAAAACCCGGTGTTATCTTCGTCAGTAGCCACTGTTTCGTTAACCGTCTCAACTGAAGAAGTAATTCCAGTTTTTGTAGTGGTTAATTCTGTGTTCAATGTTGATAATTCTTTTTTTATTGAAGAAAGTTCTTCGGCAATAAGCATCAACAATTCAGTCGACTTGTCGTTTGAAGTCACGTCTGTATCTCCTGTATCCGCATCGGATTCTCGCAATGATTCTTCAAATGCACCAACATCATCAAAATCAATTGAAATGTCATTATCGGTGTCTAAAGAACCATGATGATTTGGTTCGGATTGTTCTTCATTATAATGCGATTCCTCGGATATTTCAAGGTTTTCGTTGTCGTTAATCTCTTTAATCTCCATATTGACAATTTCGTTTGCAATTAGACTTTCAATATCGCCAATAGAATCATTAATATCGATAATAGAATTGTCAGTAACTTGTATTTCTTCTTCACCGATAGACAGTGAATCAAAAGAGATAAGTTCATCGTGTGTTATATCTTCTTCAACTAGACCTGATTCTAGAGTTTCAATATTTTCTTCAACAAGGATTTCGATTTCATCGTCACTGGAATCTCCAAAGAGAGGAACAGAAAAATCATCGTCTTCAGATGCATGGGTTGAAGTAGCCGCAATGGATTCTAACCCATCTTCCTCTGTTACCATTATATTGTATTCATTATCAGGTTGAACAGTCTTGTTTTCACTAGAAGATTCATGAGCAGTTGGTTTTGAATTATCAAGGGACGCAAGTAAATCATCGAATTCTGATGCATTTTCAAGGCTATCATCATCTTTTTCATCAGTAACTGTCTTTAAATCGAAAGGTTTATCAGAAAAGGTTTTATTTTCATCTGAAACAGTATCAAAAGGTTCATCCGTTTCGTCGTCAGTTTCGTCGATCATTTCAACACCGAATTCAGACCTTTCGAATTCTGCTTCACTTATAAGAGAGCCCATTGCGCGTATTTTCTCTGAGTTTTCAATAAAGTCTTCATCAAATTCAAGGTCTATATCCATGGGTTCCTGATCGATAAAGAGTTTTTCCTTGTCTTTGTCAGAAGATCCACCTGTCTCATTTATTTCATTTATAAAATCATCCAAATCTAAATCATCAAAATCTGACGATCCAGAAGATGGGGCAGGGCTTCCAGAATTTATATCATCGAGGAGTGAACTGAAATCATCTTCATCAAAAGAATCTCCATCAGAAACCGCTTTTGGTTCAGAATTTTCAATTTTGTTAACCATCTCGGCAATTTCTGCAAAATCATCAAGAGAAAAATCAGCAACATCAGTGTCAAGAGTTTCTAAGGAGCTTTCAACAGGCACAATGTCTTCCATATTAATTTCTGAAATTTCATCAATGGGCTCTGCAATGGTGTCAGAATCACTCTCTAGTATCTCATCTGTTTCTACTTCGGGTATATCTGAACTTTCTTCAATTTCAGAAAAGTTGAAGTCATCAATAAAGTCATCGACATTCGCGTCGTCAGAATTATCTTCAATGCTATCCTTTTCTACGGTATCAACAGCAATTTCTATCTCTGGTTCTAAAATTTCGCTTATATCATCAAACTCTTCCATTTCTACAGTAAAGTCAGAGAGCTCTTCATGTGTCAGTTCTTCTGGTTCAATTTGGACTAGATCAATATGGTCAGAGTCTTCTGTTTCCAATTCTATTGGTGCGAGAGCCTCTATGTCGTCTATGTCGTCTATGCCGTCTATGCCGTCTATGTCGTCTATGTCGTCTATGTCGTCTATGTCGTCTATGTCGTCTATATTGAAATCAGGAGTTTCGTCTAGTGATTTCTCGATTGTATCGCTAGTGTCGTCTTCCATATCAAAACCTTCTAAATTTATAACGGTATCTTCATTATTTTGAGAATCGGATTCTTGGTTAGGAGAGGCTTCAAA
>DUOS01000054.1 GCA_012838745.1 Treponema sp.
AGAATGCGCTGGCGTCAACGGGGCGGTTCAGGTCTGCATAATTCGGAACGGCATATTTTCCCGGGTACGCTCTTTGAAGTAACTGGATACCATCAAGGACTACATCCGGTGCGGGGATCGTCCGGCGACTGTCATATTTTGGCGGTTTTACACCTTCGGATTTTTTAACCACGTTTGCATCAATTCGGATTGTTTGGTTTTTCAAATCTATTTTATCAACGGTCAGGGCCCGAGCTTCCCCCATTCGTAACCCGCAAAGACAACCCAGAAGGACAATCAAGCGGGCGCGGGGATCGGCTTCATATTCAACTATTTTTTGAACCTCGGCCGGTGTCAAGATCCCCCGCTTTTTTGGTGTCTGCTGGTATCGTTCAACTTCGGCTAGCGGATTAGCTATGCTCCATTTTTTACAAAATACGACAACCGGGCGGCGGACGGCGGCAATACCCAAATTGATTGACCGCGGATTGACCCCCTTTTCCCGAGCTTGTCCGCGTGTGTCTGCATTGCATCGGCTTTCAGGTCAGATACTTTTTTCCCCTCAAGGTAAGATTCAAAATGCTTTAACCCGTAAAACCCGCTTTCCCGGTAACTTTCGGAAAGTGGTTTCCCGCGTAGGCGTCTAGTCTTGAAATATGGGGATTCACTACCCCAAAAATCTTGACAGTATTTTAGTATGAACGTGTCCCGGCTTGCGGGTAATATACCCTGCTGTATAAAATCCTCGGCGAACCGAACAGCGGCGGCGGCGGTTTTTGCGTCCGGTACTGTTTTTGTTTTAATAATCTTTCCGGTATCGTCAAGGAATCGAACTTGAAAAAATACAATCGGCTTTTTCTTGCCGTCAACGGCTTTCGTTCTGCGTAGTATTCGGTACTTTTCTGCCATAATTACCCCCGTTTCCATTATCATGGTAAACTTTATGGTAAACATGATAATTCATAAAAATGTAATTGTAAAGGGTGAATCTGTAAGTCTATATCTTGTAAGGACTTGCAAGTCTCGGGCAAGCGGGAATTGAACCCGCGACCTCTTGGTCCCGAACCAAGCGCGCTACCCCTGCGCTACTACCCGCAAGTGGCCGTTTTCGTGAGAAAACGGCCTATATGTAATCAGGACCCGGTTTTTAATGCCGCTTGTAAGGATCCTGTTGCGGCAGTAATAAAAAAAGCCCGCCGATAAGGCGGGCTTTTGCGGGAGCGACGGGACTTGAACCCGCGATCTCCGGCTTGACAGGCCGGCGCGATAACCAGCTTCGCTACGCCCCCATGACGTTAGCAAATATATATGTTTATCAAATAAGTGTCAACATCACCTTTACATTGACAGAGAAAACTCCACATGATATTCTGATTTTTACCTTATAACGTATTCAAGAAGGATGTAGTATGACTAATATTAAGCAGAAGATTCTTTTCGGGGGTGCTATCGCTATTCTCGTTTTAGCGGTATTTGCTTTCGTGTTCGTTCCCGCTCTCGGTGGTTCTGCTTCCGGAAAAGTGCTTGAATTTGGAAAATGGGGCGGAAAGCCTATCGAATATGTTCAAGACAGTTTTTTTGTACGTCAAATACAAAGCTTAACGGAAAACCTTAAATCACGCGGACAAGAAATTGATCAGTTTACTCACTACCAAGTTATGCAGTCTGCATTTACCTCAGCTGTACTTCGTTTGGCAATACTCGATGCAGTAGATGCAGCCGAATATAAACCACCTCAATCCCTAGTAAACAAATACTTGGTATCATATTACCAAGACGAAAACGGAAAGTATTCAGCAAAGGCGTTTCGTGATACACCAGAAATTACTCGCTCTGCACGAAGGAATCTCATCACAGAAGAATTAACGGCACAAAGATATATTAGTGACGTCTTCGGTACTCGAGAAGAAACCTTCGGCATTAAAGTAAGTGCTTCGGAAACGGCACTTCTTCAGCAAATGGCAGGTCCTCAAAGAAGCTTTAACTATGTCAGTTTTTCAACAGCCGATTATCCCGAATCTGAAACAGTGGCATTTGGTAAAGAAAACGACGACTTTTTTGTTAAGCACTCTTTTTCTGTAATAACACTAGATTCACAGTCCGCTGCAAAAAAACTCGTAAAAAGTATTGCAAAGGAAGAAACAACCTTTACCGATGCAATTACGACTCTCTCTACCCGAATAGGTACTAGCGACGAAGGAAAACTTCTTAAATCGTACCGTTCAGATATTAATACCCTGTTTAGTGATGCCGAAGACCTTGCTGCTGTTTTGGCTCTTTCTCCCGGTGAAAGCAGTCAGGTAGTTATGGCAGGAAAATCTTATGCTATTGTTCGTTGCGATGAACCAGCAGTTTCACCAGACTTTTCAGATCCAACAGTAATATCTGCTATTAAATCATACATGAATCTTAATGAACGTGGTCGTATAGAAGATTTCTATTTGAATCAGGCTAAAGCATTTGCAGAAACTGCTCGCCTTTCAGGATTCGACAACGCATGCGAAATAAATGATTTGCAAAAATATTCTACAACGCATTTTGGTATTAACTACGGAAATGTCGAACTCCTTACACCACTTCCTGTAGAAGAAAATGTAGTTTTCTCAGAAGCAGTTAGAAACGAATCGTTTTTCAAAACAGCATTTAGCATAGAGCCTGCCGCAGTTTCAAATCCTATTCTCCTTGGTCGCGAAATTATCGTTCTCCAAGTTTCTGAAGAGCGGGCAGCAGATACCCAACTAGCAGAAATGATTCCCCTCTTTTATAGCAAATATGCAATGTCTTGGGCAGAAAAAAGCGTAACAGAGGCTTTCTTGGCAAGTGACAAACTTGATGATAAGTTTATGGAAACCTATCTTGAGTACTTTTTGAATTAACAGTGAATGAATACATAAAACCCTGTCTAGTTGATACTGGGCAGGGCTTTTCTGTTTTTTATCAAAATCGCCATCTGTATTCCCGCTATAATCCAAAACGGGCATCAAAAGCTGCGGTTTCCCGCCTCGTTATTCAACCACAAACCTTAATCCTTTTTCTTTCTCCCCTCCTCGGCTACGGCCTTGAAGAGCTTCTTTCTAAAATTCCTGAAAACTGTTTTGTAATTGGCCTCGAAGCTGATTCTGAACTATATGAACTGAGTAAAAAACATATTCCAAAGCATTTACAATCTGACACCCGTTTTGCCTTAGTACATGCCGATTCGATCTCTCCACTTCTTTCTTGGTTTGAACAACTGCAATCACCGCCAGTAAGGCGATGCCTGGCCCTCGATGCATCTGCAGGAAGCTCTCTTTATTCAGATTTTTACCGTGAAGCAGTTGGAGCCTTCGATAGCTTTATTTCAACCTGGTGGAAAAACCGAATGACGATTATGGCACTAGGAAGAAATTATCACCGAAATATTTTAAGAAATATTTCCCTTCTTGCACGCTCTAAGCAAATACTCAAAGGTTCTATTAATCGACCAATACTGGTAGCAGGAGCAGGACCTTCTCTTGATGGCTCTATTTCGTTTATACAGAGAAACCGAAGTACGCTCTATGTTCTTGCCGTTGATACCGCTCTTGCAGCTCTAGCACAAGCCGGTATAACCGCAGATGCGGTTATTGTACTGGAATCTCAATACTGGATTGAACAAGCATTTCACGGATTTCGTTCAAGCACCATCCCGGTATTTGCAGACCTTACAGCCCGCCACGGAGCAATCACACTACCTGGCGGCCCTCTATCCTTATTTTACACATGCTTTGATCAATCCTCACTCCTTAACCGCCTAGAATCACTCGGCCTTCTCCCCTTGGAAATTCCTCGTCTTGGATCTGTCGGTCTTGCAGCACTATATATTGCTCGCTATACCGCATCTGCACAAACACCTATATTCTTTACAGGGCTCGACTTTTCTTGGCAATCGGGATTTTCCCATTCACAAGGAGCACCTTGGCCAACTAGGGATCGAGTAACTGCCAATCGTCTACAACCGGCGGGCCCT
>DUOS01000055.1 GCA_012838745.1 Treponema sp.
CCATAAGGTGAGATTTTTGGATCAAACCATTTATCTATATCCTGACGAGCAGGTCTGCGGGGTTCACTTAGATCTAAGACGGAACACTGGACTGTGTGCCCAGGCTTGGTTAGCGTTTTGGAAAGACTATCTTCATTCCACGAAAAGAGAGGGTTGGTGTTATCATTAAAAAAAACTTCCTCTGCCTGGGAAACTGCGGTGCGCAGGTCAGGTTCCGGTATCAATGTAGAAAGTCGCATGCCCTGTGCAGGTATTCGAGCAGAAAAAACAATCTTACCGTTTGGAGCGAGGAAGGTGGCCGCCGCTGTTACAAACTCATCGATGGCTTGCAGGGTTGTTCCTGGGTCACGTGCGAGAATAAAATCGAAAGGGACCTCAAAAGGATTGTTTTTTGGAATGCCTTTTGGTTCATGAGTAAGAACTGGGCGTTCGAGTTCGTCGAGGGATGAAGCATACTGCTGTAAAATCTTTAGTGCTTCGGTCGTGCGGCATAGACCAGCCACAAAGCCTTCGGGGGCTTTACGCAGGGCATCCCAAATGAGAAGCCCATCATCAGCATTGTAAATGAGGATACGGCTATGGCGTAGTAGGCCGGCGGCTTTTGTGAGGGCATTTCGTATTGCAAGGAGGCTTTCTGCCTTTCCTGAATCTAATCGCCGAGTCCATTCATCTCGCCGAGTATCTCCAGGGCTAAAGGTGAGTATTTCCCCTGGTGTACTTGCACGAGATTCTAGGAGGGCAGAAAGTTGAATTTCTCGCTTGGTAAGAACATCGGCTTTTATGCGGCCTTCGTAGCCTTGTTCCGAGGGGTTGTAAAAAATCCGCCCAGAAAGCGAATCGGGGAGATACTGTTGGGGTATCCAGTGTTCTCGATAGCTATGGGGGTATAAATATCCCTTCCCATGGCCGAACTCCTGTTTATCGCGATTACCATCGCGGAGGTGGTTGGGAACTTCTGTATCTTCTTGCTCAACAGCAGCAAGGGCATCAAAGAATGCTAGCGAGCTGTCCGATTTTGGCGTAGTGGAAAGATAGAGGGCTGCATGAGCGAGATGGCATTGCCCTTCCGGCATTCCTACACGGTCAAAAGCATCGGCGCAGGCGGTAATAACGCTTATCGCATGCGGATCGGCGAGCCCGGTGTCCTCGCACGCAGAAATAAGCATACGCCTAAAGATATAGGACGGGCTTTCCCCAGCTGATACCATGCGGGCAAGCCAATACAAAGCGGCGTCTGGGTCGCTTCCCCGCATAGATTTAATAAAGGCACTAATAACATCGTAATGATAATCGCCGTCTCGGTCGTATAAGACAACTTTCTTTTGTATGCTTTCTTCTGCTGTTTTCCTGTCAATAATAATACTTATTCCCGGCTCAGGTGGCCAAGAAGTAACTGATGTTTCTACCGCGAGCTCTAAAGCATTGAGTAGGCTTCGGGCGTCTCCGGAAGCAGTTTCCACCAAATGGGGTAGAGCATCTTCGGTAAAGGATACGTTCCATTTTCCATAGCCTCGTTCACGATCGGCAACCGCAGCAAGGGCTGCTCGCTCAAGATCTTGTGAGGTAAGCGGTTTAAGCTGAAAAATTCGGCTTCGGCTCACCAAGGCCTTATTAACTTCAAAAAAGGGATTTTCTGTGGTTGCACCGATAAGAATAATTGTACCGTTTTCTACCCAGGGTAATAAGGCGTCTTGTTGAGCACGGTTCCAGCGGTGTACTTCGTCAACAAAAAGAATTGTTCTTTTTTCATAGAGCTTTCGTCGTTCTTCGGCGCCGGCAATTGATTCACGAATTTGCTGAACTCCAGCGAGTACAGCATTGAGGGTAATAAACGTGCTTTTAGTATGATTTGCGATAACTCGTGCAAGAGTGGTTTTACCTGTGCCGGGTGGGCCGTAGAATATAACAGAAGAAAGCCTATCGGCCTGAATAGCTCGGCGAAGGAGGCGACCGGGACCAATTAAATGATCCTGACCTATAAACTCATCGAGAATACGGGGACGCATCCGTGCGGCCAGAGGTTCGTGTTCTGCTGTACCGCTTCCTGCAAAAAGATCCACCGTATACCCCGTTTCTTTCTGGTTATTCCCTATTCCATTCTTCGCGGTTGGAGGAATAGTAGCCCCAAAGCCCATCATCCTTTGGATCGAGTATACCTGCATAGAGGCAATAGTCGTTTCCTGCTGGTATTGGGTTGGTAACAACAAAGATACTCAGCATATTCCAGTCGCTCATGCTACTTGTGTACTGGCTTCGAGAAGTCGTACTTATAGATGAAACTTCTGATTGCCCAGGGCCTTGAGCTTTTTCAGGTTCCCCAGAGGCATTGAGTACAACTTCCCCATATCCTTCAGAACAGGGAATAAGAAGGAGCTGTTTGGCGGCGATACCAAGATAGGTTAAGCCATAGACTGAGCCGCTGGCACTGTGCTTAAACTGAGTCCACGTAGAGCCATTGTAATGGAACACATCGCCTGCATTAGCGGCATACACGTTGGTTCCGTTTACGGCAATGCCGGAAAGACCACGGTCTGGAGCATTGGTACCAGTGGAAATTTTAGTGCCGTTAGAGCGATAGACTGCACTGTTCGTTATAAAATAATCACCATCAGCATCTATAGGTCTCTCCCCGGCATTTTTGAGAAATTCTAAATTGCTAAGGATTTCTGCCATCGTACCATCGGGATTAATGCGGTGAACTGAGGATATGGTTGTAGCTGCTTCATTAACTGTACGGCTATCTATTTTAAAGAAGTATATAAATCCATTGCCATTTTTTATTGCCGAACCATTA
>DUOS01000056.1 GCA_012838745.1 Treponema sp.
TATTTTAGGATTGGTATTACTAATACTAATAAGTGATTTGTGGCTTATTTCACAAAACAATCGTTTTCTTGCTGATATGCATTTTCGTCGATATCAGTCTCGTCAACTTGCGGAAGAGCTTCGCCGTAGCTCAGATGAATTAACTCGGATGGCTCGAACCTATGTTGAAACAGGCGAAATAAAATATTTAAATTTTTATCATTTAATAATTGCAATACGGGAAGGTAAAGCTCCGCGCCCTCAGAATTATGAAAATATTTATTGGGACTTTATGTGTGGTACTAAGGATTATTACTCAGAGCCAGGTATGAAGATTTCGCTTGAAAACTCGATGAAGGTATTGCATTTTACAGAATTAGAAATGTCGATTCTTTTTGAAGCTAAGAAAAGATCAGACACATTGACCTCAATGGAGAGTCGAGCATTTGCTATTTTTCAAGGAATTACAGACGAAAGCATGCCTGACCCCGAACTTGCGCGAAAACTTTTGTTTAGTGACGAATATCATTATCAGAAAGCGAGCATAATGAAAAAAATAGATGAGTTTTTTAACTTGTTGGATAATCGTACTAAGCAGGATGTTGAGCGTGCAGCCTTGCTTCGAAATAGATATCTACTAATTGCTTTAGTGCTTTCTTTTACTTTATCTGGATTATGTCTTATAGGGTTTTTGTATTTCCGCAATGTTATTGTTGAGCCTCTTAAAAACCTTACCCGGTGGATTACTGCTATGCAAGATGGGACTTATGATTTTGATGATAGCCACTACAGAAACGATGAAATTGGAATGGTTGCTAATGCTTTCTCAGTAATGGCTACGCAGGTATCAGAAAGTATTTCTAACCTTAAATATCTTTCACGTACCGATTCGTTAACAAAAATTAGCAACAGGATTGCGTTAGATGAAGCACTGTTACATGAAATTAATAGATTTGAGCGTTATGAAATTCCTTGTGCAGTTATTATGCTTGATATTGATCATTTTAAACGTATTAATGATAAATTTAGTCATAGTGTGGGAGACAAGATATTAATTGAGATTTCAAATCTTCTTACACAAATGGTACGTAAAACGGATGCTCTTGGTCGTTGGGGGGAGAAGAGTTTTTAATAATTGCTCCAAATCTTAGTTTACAACAAGGCCGGCAATTTGCAGAAATTATAAGAGGAGGTATTTCCTCTCATACCTTTTCCGAGATTGGTAATGTAACCGTGAGTCTTGGAGTTACTGAGCTAAAAAAAGATATTTCTATGGAAGATGTTTTTAAAACTGTTGACGAACTACTATACCAAGCTAAGGCAGAAGGGCGAAATCGAGTTTGCTAATTGTCTTTACAACTTCCGTCGTCATAGTGTTGTAGCACACAGTTCGCTTTGATATACTTTCGTTCATGAACTTTTCAGCTTTTGGCCGCAAACTAGCCGGGGATTCCGGCATATTAACTCTAATGGATGACCTTGCTCGTCCCTTGCCCGATGGAGTCCCTTTGTATGCACTTGGGGGCGGAAATCCTGCTCGCGTTCCCGCTGTTGAGCAATCCTATCGCAGACAAATGGAACGCCTTCTTGCCGATGGGGATGCCTTCGAGAATACTATCGGGAGATATGATACCCCTCAGGGGCGTCTTTCCTTTATAGAGTCCATTGCTTCTTTTTTTCGTACAGAGTTTGGCTGGGATATAAGCCCGGAAAATATTGCTATTACTAACGGTAGTCAGTCTGCCTTCTTTTATTTGTTAAACCTTTTTTCTGGGGATGATTCAACTGGCCGTCGTACAATCCTCTTTCCCCTTGTACCCGAATATATCGGCTACGCTGACCAGGGTATTG
Source organism: Treponema sp. (assembly GCA_012838745.1). Lineage (GTDB taxonomy): Bacteria > Spirochaetota > Spirochaetia > Treponematales > Treponemataceae > Teretinema. Next base: position 1,831 of record DUOS01000056.1, read on the forward strand.
ATCCCGACACCTTTGTAACGCTTCCCGCTAAGGTACAGCTCATTGGCGATCACGAGTTTAAGTATCATATTGACGTAGAACTCGTCAGGTCATATCTGAGTGATCACCCAGAGGTAGGCGCGATGTGCGTCTCTCGCCCAACTAATCCCACAGGGAACGTTCTAACCGATAAAGAAATAGATTCCCTCGCCGCCCTAGCTCGGGAGCATGGGATTCCTATTATTATTGATAATGCCTACGGTCTTCCATTCCCAAATATAATTTTTCCAGAAATGATGACTGGGAGTGCCGAACCTCGGTGGAGCAAAGATATTGTCTTAACGATGAGCCTTTCTAAAATTGGATTGCCTGCCTTGCGCACTGGTATTGTTATTGCAAAACCAGAAATAATAGCGGCCGTAGGTGCCCTCAATTCTATAATCGCTCTTTCGTCTGGTTCCCTTGGCCAAGTTCTCGGAGAATCTATGCTTCGCTCGGGCGAACTTTTAACATTAGCAAATAACGCCGTACGCCCCTTTTATCGGGATCGTATGAATGCGGCTAGAGATTGTGTCTATGAATACTTTGGGGAACGACCTTGGCGCCTTCACCGTTGCCAGGGAGCACTTTTTCTATGGTTGTATCTCGAAGATCTTTCTATTCCAACTGCGGAACTGTATTCGCAACTAAAAGAGCGTGGTGTTATCGTGGTCCCCGGAGAATATTTTTTCTTTGGCCGCGAGGCTGGAACCCCAGAAGAAATTGCATGGAAAAACCACCCGCACCGCGAAAAATGCCTGCGCATAAATTATTCCGGAGACCCCGATTCAGTTCGTGAGGGCCTCCGGATTATTGCAGCTGTTAGTAAAAAGCACGCAGGTTAAGTTTTTTTACAACTACGGGCGCCGTTCTTTTTACGGAATCTAAGAATTACGCTTTGAAGCAAGATAAAGAAACACAGCATAAGTCCTGTGGTAATGCTTTGCCAATACGGTTCCCTGAGTCCAGATGCAATTACAATATTGCTAATAGTCTTTAAGGAAAGCGTTCCGAAAAGCGTACCAATTACACTACCAACTCCTCCGGTTAATAATGTTCCACCGATAATGGAAGAAGCAATCGCCTGTATTTCCGCAGAGGTCGCATTAGAAGCGTTCCCTGCCCCAGAGTGCAGTAGGTAAATATACCCAGCGATCCCAGCCAACAACCCACTAATCACATAAGAAAAAAATCTGGTGCGGGTAACATTGATACCAAGCAATAACGCACTTTGACTGTTACCGCCCACTGCATAAAGATTACGGCCAAATCGTGTCCATTTGCAAACAGCCCATATAATGAACACAATACCTAAAGCTATTAATACACCCGATTCAATTCTGACGGGTATATAATTACCTGCTTTTCCATATGAACCAATACCAGGAATAACTATACGAAAGTTCTTAATAGCGAGAAATGCTTCGTTTGTTGCGGTACGTGGAATACCGCTAACAATGGTTGTCATTCCTTTTGCAAAGAACATTCCGCCTAATGTAACAATGAATGGTTGTATCTTCAAATATGCTACTAAAAAGCCCTGAGTGAGCCCCATCACCAATCCCATGCCCAAGGCTAACGTTATAGAACCCAGGACGGTGCCACTTGTGCTTTCTAGAAAAACAACACAGGTCATGCTTACCAGTGCTATCATGCCTCCCACGGAAATATCTATACCCCCACCGATCATTACTACAGTCAAACCACAGGAAATAACGATTAAATAGGCATTGTTATTAAAAAGGTCAAAAAACTGCTGCGGATTTAGGAATCCTCCACCCCAGATAGCCATAGCAAGCAAATACATAATAACAAATGAAGAAATGGTTATTGTTAGGAGCAATGCAGTATTTGAAATTGGCTCTCCCTGGTTTTTTTTAAAAATTCCTGAAAATAAAGTTCGAGTTTCTTTAGGTACCATATCAGTTATTCTCCATTACTTTCACCGGTTTTTTAAGGAGCCTGTCGCGAAGTTGAAGAGCATATTGCTGTACAACCGGCGACCCAATTACAACGATGGCTATAATAACTATTGCTTTATAGGCTTTTACCGCTGTTGAAGAAACTTTCATAGCATACAAAGTGATTGTCAGTGCTTGAATGATATACGCACCTATTACAGACCCGGCAAGTTTAAATTTACCACCACTGAGGGCATTCCCTCCTATGGCAACCGCTAAAATAGCGTCCATTTCAATATCAAGGAGAATGGTCTCATGGTTAATAAGCCCTATTCTACAAACGTTGATACTACCTGCAATAGCGACACAAACGCCAAGTATAACAAATGACATTAGTTTTATAAAAACAGGGTTAATTCCGTTTAAACGAGCAGCTCTTTCGTTAATTCCAACGGTTTGAGTATATAACCCAAGGTTGGTGAATCGTAGGGCGAGCGAAACTAGTATCCCAAATACTATTGCTATAAGAATGGGGCTGGGTATGGGAATTCCTGGAATAAAACTTCCTATATAGTTTAATAAGGGGCTTTCAACATTAGGTGTTGCGCCTCCGTTTATCCAGTATGCTATTGGGCGCCCTGCGGTAAACAGGATCAATGATGCAATCATCGGCTGAATATCGAAAAACGCTACCAATGAACCGGTAAACAAGGCAAAGAGTATTGCAACAATACAGGCTGCTAGGAAGCCCAAAAGAATAATGGGTAATGTTATTTCATTACCGCGAAGTACCCGAACAAAAACACTGCCCGCAATAGCTGCTAGCGCACCAACACTTATATCCTGCCCTTTTGTTGACGATGTTATCAATGTCATGGCAATTGCTAAAACAACAAGTTCGGATGCTCCATGCAGTATACTGATAATATTGCCAGAGAGTACGAGGTGTCCGAAGTTATTTCTTACAACAGAGATGGAAAAAAAATCTATATCTCTGATCAAATTAAAAACAACGACCAAAAAAAGAGCAAACAATGGTATAGCCAGTTGTGTATTCGTTATTTTCTTTAAAATCTTACCCATTTTGAGCCACCTCCCCTGCTATCGTGTGCATGATTTTAGCCTGGGTCATTTCTTTTCCTTTTAATTCGCCAACTATGTTCCGATCTCGCATAACAATGAGCCGAGAACATGTGGTGAGCATTTCTTCTATTTCAGAAGAAATAAAGGTGACGCTGACGCCTTTTTCTGCAAGCTTGAACACGAGCTTTTGTATTTCTATTTTTGTACCGATATCAATACCACGTGTTGGTTCATCCAACATCAAATACTGTGGATTTGTGAGTAGCCAGCGAGCAAGTATTACCTTTTGTTGATTGCCTCCCGAAAGAGATTTTATAGGTGTATCTTTGGATGCAGTCTTTATTCCTAATATTTTTATATATTCATCTGCAAAAGCTTCTGCCTCACTTTTAGAAAAAGGCTTAAAAAATCCTTTGAGCACCTGTAACGCAAGTATAATATTTTCCTGTACGGATAAATCCTCTACTATACCATCAAGTTTTCTGTCTTCTGGTAAATAGCCGATACCATACTTCATAGCATCTTTGGGTTTTGATATTTTTGCTTCTTTTTGATTTATTTTTATTTTGCCACCGGTAATTCTATCCGCACCGAATATGGCACGTATGCTTTCGCTACGCCCGGAGCCAAGGAGCCCAGCGAACCCGTTTACTTCACCCCTACGAATAAAGAAGTCAAATGGTTTTGTGCCTTCTGCACTCGATAATCCGAATCCTTCATAAACAAGTGGGGCTTCCTTTTCTGATAGTGTTGATTTTCTATTTTGTAATTCTGAAATTTCATCAAGATTTTTCCCTAGCATTTTTGATATGAGCTGTACTCGAGGCAAGTTTTTTATTTCGTATTCTCCAACCAACTCGCCGTTGCGCAAAACAGTGATCTTGTCGCATATTTCATACACTTGTTCAAGGAAATGCGTTATAAAGATGATACCTACACCACGTGCTTTTAATTCACGCATAAGCGAAAAAAGTAACGCGACTTCTTGTTCATCAAGCGAGGAGGTTGGCTCATCGAGGATGAGTACTTTGCATTCCATGTCTACACCGCGCGCGATAGCGACCATTTGCTGTACCGCAAGGGAACAGGTTCCGAGTTGCCGAGTAGCGCTCGTTGGGATCTTAAGTTTAGAAAGTATTTCCGTAGCCTTTTTTTCTCTTGTCCGCCAATGTATAAACGGAGAGTTCCCTCGCCCTATAAAAATATTTTCAGCAACAGTAAGATTTGGGCAAAGGCTTATTTCTTGATAAACTGTACTGAGGCCTAGGTTCTGAGCTTCTTGAGGTGATTTTATTGCGATCTCTTTGTCTATTCCTTGCATGAAAATCTGCCCGGAATCTTTGGGGTATACACCGGTTAAAACCTTAACTAAGGTCGATTTACCGGCACCGTTTTCTCCCATAAGAGCGTGAATTTCACCTTTACAAAGAGAAAAATCTACATTTTGCAATGCTCGTACACCCGGAAAAGTTTTGCAAATTGCACGCATAGATAAAAGGATGTCTTTCTCCATTGGTAACAAACCCCTTCGATGTAGATGGAAGTTTTTAAAAGCAAAACTTCGTGCTACCTTGAAAAACAAAGTTTCTCCAGGTGGCTATAAAATAAGAGCCCAGAGTATGTTGGTAACACCCACATACTCCGCGCTACACATTCTTAACACAAATCTTCTCTCATTAGTCAATGAGAGAAGATTGTTAATTAATCACCAAGTCCATAAGTATCAATGTCTTTTTGTGTAATTGTTCGTGCATCAAAACCTTTTTCTTCAGAAATTACTTTCTTTGAAGCGAGCTTTCCGCCTGATTCTAGTGTCTTGATCATTTTGTCGATTACAGATGCTTGGAAGGGGCTGCACTGACCATTATAGTTCCAGTTGCCAGCAAGAAGTTCTCTAAGTGCCCATCTGTTGCAATCAAAGCCCATTACAATTACAGCTTTATCAACGCCGTGAGTGATACCAGCTGCATCAAGTGCTGCAACAGCACCTTTTGCCATACCGTCATTTTCGGCATAGATAACGTTGAATGATTCTTTGGAATTGATTACTGATTCAACAATTTTCTTTGCTTCAGCTTCATCCCAAGTTGCAGTCTGCTGTACAACTTTTTTCATTTTGCCACTTGCGAATTCAGCATCCAATGCGCCGGTACGACCAAGCTGTGCATCGCTGCCCATTGCGCCTTGAATATGAATAACCTTATAAGCTGGAAGTTTCTGAGCTTTCAACCATGCCACAGCAGTTTTTCCTTCTTCGGCCATGTTGGAAACTACAGCAGCTTCATAAAGGCTTTCTTTTGCATTCAACATACGGTCAAAAAGAAATACTTTTATTCCGGCTTCTTTCGCGTTGGTAAGAACTGAATCCCAGCCGTCTGTCGCAGCGGCAGAAAGAAGGATATAGTCTACTTTGTCTGTGATAAATTGACTCGCTGCATTAAGCTGCTCGTCGTTTTTAAGACTGTAGAAGGTTGTAACAGAATATCCGTTTGCTTTTGTGAAGACTTTTTCAAAGTCGGCCACATTCGCTGCGCGATATCCGGATTCAGACGGTGGGTTATTAATAATACCGACCTTAATCAAACCGGTGTCTTGTTGACCACCGGCAAACAAAACGCATGGACCTAATACAACTAGGACAGCCAGAATGCATAGAATTTTTTTGTTCATTTAATCCTCCTTAAAGAAAAAAACGACACATACGAGATCGAAGAAGCAGCAACGCTGCTTTACACATATGATTTTAGGCCCTGAAAGGTACGAAGTACATGAAGTAACTTATCCATTAGGTATAATATTTTACGCTTAGAATAAAATGTTTTAAAATTTTTGGTTAATTGTTTGTTATTTTATTAAAAAGATTGGTTTTTTTACGATTGATGGTGTCACAGTAGAAAAAAAGCCCCGAGAAGGTCTCTTCTCGGGGCTTTTTAGTCTTTACAATAATCAGCCTTTGAAATCACCAGGCTTGATTTGGTCGCCATATTTTTCTTTGGCAGCCGTAATTTTTGCTATTGCATTGTCCCAGTATTCAAAAATTTCTTTGGGAGTGTTTGCGTCCATCTTGGCGTAGAAAGCCTTGGTTCTCTCGAGTTTTTCAATCCACTTTGTGCAGCGGAAAGTAAACAAGTAGGTGTAAGTTTCTTCAGGGAAATCTTCACCAAGGTGTTTCTTGAACAGAACCTTCAGATCATCATACAGAGGAATTTTTCCGGTAGGTGTATCATAGCTTTTATATTCATTATGGATACGGCCATCGGCCCAATGCAGCCATACTTTCTTGGCGAGCTTGCTCGTCATGAAGTGACCTTTTGCATCGCGCATAAAGTAGTTGTTACTAAATACTTTAGGAGTATCTTTTACACCTTCGCCGAACTTAATATTGTTCATAGTGTATTCGCCGAGTGGGTAGGAAACAAAGTCCATGTTAGCCATGGGGCTTGGGTTTCGAACTCCCTCTGCACCTAACGTTGCACTGGTTGTTTCAGATTCTAGTGTAGCCGCCTTGAGCAAAATACCGTCTTTCCAGCAAGGAGATTCTTCGACTGGAACGGTAGTATCGCTATCGCGACCGCCATAAAGAATACCTTCTACCTTGACGCCGTCCTTGCTTTCAAAGCCTGCTTTGTCAATGTTTTCAAGGTAATCGAGGCGCATAGTATAACGAGCGTTACCATGAGCAACACCAACTTCGTTACCTTTGCTGTCTTTTATTCCCTTCTTCCAGTCGCCAAAGTGGTTTTTTCCAGAATCGGGAGCTTCAACACCCATTCCAAGCCAGTAGGGTTTTTTATCTGGGCCTTGAAGTACGTTGGAAAAAATAACCTCCTGGTTCTTTAAGAGGTTTTCAAAAATGAGCGGATCATCTTGTGCGTTTACGTCTTGAATAATTCCGAACATACCGAACTCAACGTTTACCGCGCGGAACTCGTTATTAATGTTTCGGAAGTAGGCAATGTCGTCACCAACAATTTGCTCTCCGGGAATCATTGCTGTGGAAGTTTTTCCACACGCAGATGGGTAGGCACCGCAGAAATAGGTTTTACGATTTTTTTCCTTATCAACAGCAGCCATAACAA
>DUOS01000057.1 GCA_012838745.1 Treponema sp.
ATTCTAAACGCCGGCAAAGGCTGGTTCGACGCAGGTGACTATGGTAAATATGTAGTAAACGCAGGAATTTCTGTATGGACGCTTATGAACCTCTACGAGCGCAATCCCTCCCAGCTCCGGGAACTCCCCATTCCTGAATCCGGCAACAACATCCCAGATATTCTCAATGAAGTTCGTTGGGAGCTCGACTTTATGATGGGCATGCAAGTTCCCGAGGGGCACGACCAAGCCGGCATGGTTCATCACAAGCTCCACGAGCACACGTGGTCTCCCCTTCCCTACACACCAGCGGAGCGTGTAACCGATCGTTTTGCCTACACCCCATCAACTGCGGCCACGCTCAATCTAGCAGCGGCCGCCGCTCAAATGTCGCGCCTTATCGCACCCTTCGATGCAGCCTATGCCGAAACCTGCCTAATAGCAGCCGAACGTGCCTGGAAGGCGGCCAAAGAGAATCCTGAATTTAAATATGGAAACATCCCCGGCGATGGCGGTGGAAATTATGACGACTTCTACTTAGAAGACGAATACTACTGGGCAGCCTGCGAGCTTTTCGTAACCACTGGCAAAGCAGAGTATGAAAAATCTCTCATTAAATCCCTTGATGACGATAAAATCATTGGTGCTTCCAAAGCCCCCAACGGTCCAATGTATTGGGGCGGAGTTGCAACCCTTGGGCACCTCTCGATGACCCTTAATGCAAAGAAAGTAGACAAGGCCACTCGGCAAAAAATTTCGTCGTTAATTCTCAGTGGTGCCGAACGCTACCGTAAACAGATCACCGATGAAGGATACCTCGTGCCGATGTTCGAGTATGAATGGGGCTCAACTTCAAGCGTACTCAACAAACTGATTTTGATGGCCTATGCCTACGACGCAACCGGAAACCGTGCTTACCTCGACGGCCTAACAATGTCTATGGATTACCTTCTGGGCCGCAACGCCCTGTGCAAAAGTTTCATAACGGGGTACGGGGAAAACCCAATGTTTTATCCCCATCACCGCTATTGGGTAGACGAAGAAGATGCAGGCTATCCACCCCCTCCACCGGGAGTTATTTCCGGCGGACCAAACGAAGGAGCCTCCGACGAAGCAACCGCATTCATGGTTGTAAAGAACGCCCGCTCAAAACGCTATGCCGACGATGTTCGCTCCTATTCAACCAACGAAGTAACCATCAACTGGAACTCTCCTCTCGTGTGGGTTAGCGCGTATCTTGATGAAGTATACAATCCAGATTCCGGCGTAAAGCGCGTGGGTAAATCGCCTGTTAGCGCCATTCGTATTGCAGTGGCAGCCATTGCACTGGTAATTCTTTCCGGTTTAGCAGCAGTCTTTTTCCGACGCAAAAATAAGAATAAATGATTTTCGGTTCCGCGGTTGCCGATTGCTTCCGCGGGTAACTGAAATTCCGCGAGGAAAAGTAAAACCTCATGGTTAGCGTAATCTAACTATGAGGGTTCTTTATACCTATCTCAACTCGCGCGTCAATCATACTGCCTTCTTCGAGCGGCTGCGAGAATCCCAATTTTGCCCCGTGGGGTTCGTTGTGCCTCAGTTTTAATTCCTCCCTCTTCTCCAGAAAATTGACGGAGGGTGTGCTATAATCTTTTAGAAGAATCCAGAGCAGACGAGCAACTCTCGATACGAAAGGAACACAAATGAAAAAAGTGTTGAGTCTAATTTGTTTAGTAGTAATCATAATAACATTTTCTAGCTGTATCTTTAACAACGCGGTAACTCTGTCTTCCCAATCCATGAACAGCACGGCGAATACCGTTAATCCCGCGCTTACAAAACCACAAAAGGGAATCCATCCCTATATTAGCGGTGCCTATACCCAATCAGATCCTACCACTAAGAAACGATCAACGATGACTAATTCCATCGAAGAAATAAAAGAAGGATTCTCATGTCTGTATATCTCCTGGGTATCGCAAAATACGAAGATGGGTCCTATGCGTCACTCAGGCAAAACCTCGATGGCATAGAAGATATGTATAATTTTGTGGATAACCCATGGTCGTACGGCTTTGGGTTTGGTTACGATTTTCAGTTTTGGTCCCTATGTAGATTATAAAAAAATCAGATTTTCATTATCCTCTACAAACTTTGAGACGAGCGAGTTTAAGGTAACCTGGCGATTCTAATACTGAGGGGGGTATATGACAAAGGATAAAACGTATCAGAAAAAATTAGACGCAATACATGCCGATATCGTGCACGACCCTGCAAATAAAGAGTTTTATGATAAGGGATGGGAGC
>DUOS01000058.1 GCA_012838745.1 Treponema sp.
AATTTATTTCTGCTGGGCGCTTTGCGTCCGGCAGTTTTCCTTTTAGCCTTGTCCTTGTCATCACCAGATTCAGAGGCTATACTTTCATTGTGAAAAATCATATCAGAACCGGATTGATAATTACCGGTTTTCTGGCCTTGGGGTCTTTTTGCGTTTCCATTTATTTAGTGAGTGCCTTGCTTCATGCTCCTCAAGCCGAAGCCCATACGGAAAGCGCAGTTCGCCATTTTTCCCTGTATCTTCCTCAAAGTCGTAGTTCATATTTTCTGGATATAATAGAAGGCGCGATGCGTTCCGCCCGTGAAAATAAAGCGGTTTTGTCGGTTCATACCCTCGATCCTGGTGGCGTCGCCTTACAAATGGCAACATATACCGGTGTTGATGGGATTGTAGTTTGTCCTGATCTAGACGACGACATAGTCTTTGAAAAGTTAATGCGCCTTTCCGAACGAAAAATTCCAGTCGTGTTGGTAAATCATAATATTCCTGCGGATCAGCCATGGGCTTTTGTGGGTACAAACAATTTTGATTTTGGAAAAAAAGCAGCATCCCTTATAGATCAGACCAACGATACAAAACTAAATCTTGTGGTAATCTATAGTCAAAAGTCGCCAGCAATTTTCGCCGAACGTGAGCTGGTTGAAATGGGGTTACATAGTGTTCTCGATCGGAAACTCGCAGGACCGATCCTTGGCCAAAAGACAGATATGAATCCCCGTGATGCGGAAAAAATTGTTTACCAAATTGTTCGCTCTCGGCCGGAAATTAATACCATTGTATTTACCGATCTTAATGACACTCTGGCAGGAACGCAGGCTCTGATCGACCTTAACCAAGTTGGTCATATTCAAGTTGTAGGATTTGGTGATGATCCAGCTATTGGTGATTTTATTCAAAAGGGAATAATCGCGGGATCCCTTGTTGTGAATCCCAAACTTATGGGCGCTCAAGCGGTTAAATCCCTAACTGAACTACAGTCAACCGGATATACGTCTACAACGGTGGATACTGGCATTGATATTCTACATGCAAATAATTTGCAATCTTGGAAATATACTCGGGGAAGGGGACGTCCGTGAAAAATCCTATGTACAATTCCTTCCGTGTACAAATGCTTATTACTATTTTAGGTGTTTTACTGATTCTCTTTTTTTCCGCTGCGTATATTCTTTTTTCCACTATTCGGTTGCAGAAGGTGCTTGATAACAGTTTTGTGCAACAGCGGTATCTTAAGGATATGCAAAATCACCTCGATGAGTTACAGATACCCTTTCTTGAATATTTGTCTTCAAAATCGTCAAATGCACTTTCTGAACTTTTGATACTTTCTCAAAAAATTCATGAGGCTATTCCTGTGTATCACTCCGTACCTACTAATTTGGTAATGCTTCATGAAAAAGAGCTATACGAAATTGTTCGTGCCTACCTTGATCTTGCAGATATGGTGATCGAAGAAAAGCGGGGAATGGATATAACACGGTACACTAGCTTGTACGATGAAATGCAAGTATGGAGTGCCTACATACATACCCAGATAGAAAGTATATCTAGTACGCGCTTTGCTAATCAACTTTCCGAATACGAGTATTTTATTGAAACATCAGGGCGCATTCAGTTTTGGAATCTCATGTTCATTTTGTTTATCTCTTTGTTTTCTCTTCTTATGCTCATTAAAACGGTGGAAAAGATAAACCGACCAATGGTTAACCTCTCAAATATGGCTGCGGCCCTATCCATGGGTAATTTCGATGTTGAGGATATCGGTATGACCCATCTGTATGAAATTGACCGGGTTGTATCCGCCTTTAACCGTATGAAAAAAGACATTCATACGTATATTGAAGAAATAAAGTGGCAACGCAATGTTGAAAAGGATTATATGCAAGAACGTGTTCGGAACATGAAGATGGAACACATGCTCAGAAAAATGGAACTGTATACCATGCAAGCTCAAATGAATCCCCACTTTCTGTTTAACACGCTCAACACTGGGATTCAGCTAGCCATTGTAGAAGGGGCAGAGCGCACTGGCGCTTATATGGAGCATCTTTCAAAACTGTTTCGGCACAACCTCCGAGAAAAAAATGTTATTGTTCCGCTTCGCCATGAAATAGAAGGGCTTGAGTCGTATTTTTATATTCTTGGAGTTCGATTTCCCCGGAATCTTGATTTAGTTCTAGACTGTCCTGCCGAAATTTTGGACATCTATCATATACCGGCTTCAGTACTTCAGCCGCTTGTGGAAAACTGTGTGGTTCATGCATTTAAAAACCGTGAAGGTATAAACTCAATAGTTGTACGGGTGTATTGTGCAGAAAATAAACTTTGCCTTTCTGTTGCAGATAATGGTAGTGGCATGAAGGAATCTACCGTTGCTTCCCTGCTTACAAACCCTCGTACCCATGAATCTGGAACAAAGGTTATGGGCTTAGAAAATGTAATTCAACGTCTGTATTTCTTTTTCCCTGATGATCCAGACGTTATTACTATAAAGGCAAAGAAAGACGAGGGGACTGAGATCCTAATAAAAATAGATACGGAGAAAGAACTATGTATACCGTCTTAATCGTAGATGACGAAGAACCAGTTCTCGAAAGTTACGGATACATTCTTGATAATGGAGTTCCTGGTTTTGTCTTAGCCGGTACTGCTCGTAATGGAAATGAAGCCGTCGCAAGAATTTATGATCTAAAGCCTGATGTTGTATTTATGGATATAAATATGCCGGGTCTCGATGGTTTGGAAGCTATTGCTCGGGTTCATAATGACTTCCCTCACACTATATTTATCTTGTCCACAGCATATGAACGATTTGATATTGCCCGCCGTGCAATTCCCCTCGGTGTATTTGCTTACCTCGTTAAGCCGGTAACTCGTCAAGTTTTTCTCGATACCTTGGCCCAGGTTGCAGTTGAACTTGGTTCGCGAAAAAAGAGAGATTTTAATTCTGAAAATACTCTTATAGAACAAAAATTTCTCAAAGAAACTGTATGGAAAAAAATTAGCAAAAGTGATTGGGAAAAATACCGTAGGATGCTGGCTCTTGATTCAGATGAAGGCATGATTTGTTTTATAGGTATAGACGGAGAGCAACCGGCTTTTTTTGAGCGTATAAACACTGCGCTCGATTTAAAATACAGATTTCTTTTTACCGAGCACTTGAATCTTGGTATGTATTTCTTCCCTGCGGTTCCAAACCGTGGGGTAGTTGTAGATTTTGTTTTACGCACTATTGAATCCTGCGTTCCTTCCTCAGTCGTTTCGCTTACCGGTTTCGGTGAACTACGATCGTATACAGAACTTGGCTGTTCATGCGATGAGGCCTTAGCTGCTTTATATGAAAAGAAAAACTACACTGATATTCGCTTGCGTGAACGGCTTCGTATTGTTCAACTGCGTAGAAAAATGGGCGTTGCGGAATCCGAAGAAGTGCGTCAGCTGTTTGCTGATTACTGGGGGGAAGTTTTTGCTGCCTATGATTTTGCCACCGCTAAGGCAAAGATGATCTTGCTTTTTACATTGTTAGTAGACGATGTTACCGACTATTTTCAAGTACATACGGAAGTAATACCGCCTTTTTTTCCAGCTGAAGAAATTGCCCCGCTTGAGGACCTCTCATCTTGGAAAGATTGGGCCTTGCCTGCCTTTAATCGTATTTATACAATTGCAAAACGCAAACGCAGTGGAGAGTTTTCGATTCCACTAATGCGTGCTCTATCTTTTGTTGACGAAAATTTTGAAAAGGAAATCCAACTTTCAAATGTTGCTGAAAATGCGAGTGTTTCACCTGCGTATTTGAGCCGGTTGTTTTCCGAACAATTGGGAGTATCTTTTGTTGAGTACCTTACTGGGTTACGTATTGAACGAGCGGAGCAGCTAATCCGAGAAAATAAAATGAATATAAAAGAGATTTCATTTGCGGTGGGATATCAAGACCCAAATTATTTTAGTAAAGCATTTCGTAAAACAGTAGGGATGTCGCCAAGCATGTATGCCGAGAGGAGTCGTTATGAAAAAAGCTGTCGTTAGCCTTCTAGTTTTCTTTCTTGTTATTCTACTGTTTTCTTGCACACGGCAAAAGCAGGCAAAAAAAGAAGACAAACTTCTCATAGGTCTTTCTATCGCTACTGATACATTTATTATTGAACGGTGGAATAAGGATATAAAAATTTTTACTGGTGCCGCCGCAGAGCTTGGTGCAGATGTCTTAGTACAGCTTTCCGCTGGGGGAACCCGAGAGCAAATTGATCAAATCAATTTTATGCTGGGCAAAGATATAGATATCCTTGTGGTAATTGCGCATGATACGGAAATGCTTGCCGGTGTAATCAAGAAGGTACATGACGCGAAAATTCCTATTATTGCGTATGACCGTCTTATTATGGGTGTTCCCATGGATGCTTTTGTTTCTTTCAATAATCGAGAAGTTGGCCGTTTGTTTGGAAAGGCATTGCTTCAAGAAGTTCCTCGGGGTAAGTATCTCATTGTTAATGGTTCAATTCGAGATAGCAACAGTTTTGAAGTTAATTCAGGATTATATGAGATTATTGGCCCCGCCGTTGAACGAAAGGATATAGAAATTATAGAAGAAATTTGGCTCGAAGAATGGAGTTCCGACGAAGCTTTACTGAGAATTGGTGAGGTCTTTGAGCGAACCCGCGATATTGATGCTATTTCCTGTGCAAATGACCAAATTGCAAGTTCTGCCATACAACTTCTATCCGAGTATCGTCTTGCAGGCAAAGTTGCTGTTGTTGGTCAAGATGCCGATATTGGCTCATGCCAGAAGATTGCAGAAGGAACGCAGCTCATGACCGTGTATAAACCAATAGCTCGCCTAGCTGCTCGAGCCGCTGAATTAGC
>DUOS01000059.1 GCA_012838745.1 Treponema sp.
ATTAGTTTTCCTGGAACTGGAACATGCTTACCGTCAATAACATCATATCCATAAACATTACCAATTCGGGTTAACCCAACCAAAACACCCGTTCCATCAGCATCACGAAGGCCGCGTTTTACGTCATATTTTTCGTATAGATCAGGATCGATGTATCCATGTTGTTCAGCAAGAAGAGAAAGCTCGTCAAGCAACAAAGGCATTTCAGAATCAAACTGCATATTTTTCCCTCCAAAAATGAGCCGATGTATATTTATACATCGAAAAGAAAAATAATAACAAGTAGATTATTAAATAAATGATGATATTTCTCTTTAATTTTTTTTATATGTATAATTATACACAACTATGCATAATTATTTAACAGTTACTATAAACCCCTTTGACGATCTAGTCGAATCATGATATTATTTTTTTCATGAAAACAACGCTTATAAAGGATATCCTTATATCCAACCCGGACGGCCGGGAAGTTACCGTGTATGGCTGGGTTCGTACTAAACGCGAAACAAAAAATCTCATATTTATCCAAGTCAACGACGGTTCATGCTTTGCCTCAATACAATTGACCTTCGATCACGATACTGGAATCGATAGTGAGACTCTTGCCCAGCTCAAACAAATAACAACTGGTGCCTCAATACAAGCAACAGGAACACTTATTGAATCTCCCGCATCAGGGCAAGCAGTTGAAGTACGAGCAACTAAGTTGCTTGTGCTCGGCGAAGCACCTGCAGACACCTACCCGTTACAAAAGAAGCATCATTCTTTTGAGTTTCTGCGTGAAATTGCTCATCTACGACCACGCACCAACACTTTTGGCGCAATAGCTCGGGTAAGAAGCCAAATGTCCTACGCAATTCATACCTTTTATAATGATCGTGGTTTTCAATATGTACATACCCCCATCATAACCACCTCAGACTGCGAAGGGGCCGGAGAAATGTTTCAAGTAACTACCTTAGATCTTGAAGCCTTGGCAAAGCTCCCTCCCAAAAAGGAAGATTCTCCCACTCCTGTCGTAGATTTTTCTCGGGACTTTTTTGGTAAACCCGCAAGTCTTACTGTTTCTGGTCAACTTGAGGCTGAAACTTATGCAATGGCAGTATCACGGGTATATACCTTTGGCCCCACTTTCCGTGCCGAAAATTCAAACACAACACGGCATCTTGCCGAGTTCTGGATGATTGAACCGGAGATGGCTTTTTATGATATTACCGACAACATGGATCTAGCCGAAGAATTCATAAAGTTCTTACTATCATGGGCTCTTGAAAAATGTGCCGATGATATGGCCTTTTTTGATGCTCGTATCCAGCCTGGTATAATAGACACTCTCAAGAAGGTCGTTTCTTCTAAATTTGTGCGTATAACCTACACAGAAGCCATAAAAGAACTAGAAAAAAATGCTAATAAGTTTGAATTCAAACCTTTTTGGGGCTGTGATTTACAAAGTGAACATGAAAAGTTTTTAACTGAAAAAGTGTATAACGGACCAGTCATTGTTACAGATTACCCCCGGGAAATCAAAGCATTTTATATGAAGCTTAATGAAGACGGTAAAACTGTTCGAGCCATGGATGTTCTGGTACCAGGACTCGGAGAAATTATTGGCGGTTCAGAACGCGAAGAAGATCTCAAACACCTAGAAGAACGTATTACCGATATGAACCTTGATCTGGCCGATTATTGGTGGTATCTCGATTTGCGTCGTTACGGCTCTGTCCCCCATTCAGGATTCGGTCTCGGTTTTGAACGATTGTTACTGTATATAACCGGTATGAACAATATCCGCGATGTAATCCCATTCCCACGGGCTCCTAAACTTGCAGATTTCTAATAGTACCCGAAACGGTTCACACAAACGATTAATCCGCGGCATACTTGTATGCATTTTTACTGGGCTTCTTTTGTTCACGCCCCTTGTGATATACACCAGCGTTCGGTTATCTAATGTGGTTTCTCCGGCGCCGTATGCTATGGAAGCTCTAGCCCGTTCGGTTTATCTGAATACGAAGCAAACGATTATCCATCCTTTCGCACAGGCACCAGAGCTATCCCCTTGGAATTGGACGGGGCAAATAAAAGGCAGGGATGCACCTCCAGTGCATGCTCAATCTGCAATCCTTGTTTCCGCACTTACCGGCGAAATTCTCTTTGAACAAAATGCCGATATGCTCATCCCGCCAGCCTCCATGACTAAACTAGTTGGCATCTACACTGCCTTGCGTGCTGTTGAATCAGGAGAGGCAAACCTGAATGATTCTGTAAACCTTCCACCCGAATCTTGGTCTAGAAACATACCGCCTGGATCTTCTCTCATGTTTTTAGGCCCTGGGCAACAGGTTTCCCTCGATGAAATACTCGAAGGTATGGCGGTAGTTTCCGGAAATGACGCCGCTATTGCATTGGCTTACTATATTTCTGGCTCTGTTCCCGCCTTCGTGGAACGAATGAATCAAGAGGTTCGGCGGCTTGGCCTCCTAGATACCCATTTTGTTGAACCCTCAGGGCTAAGCGAGCATAATCAAACTACAGCACGAGAGTTCGCAAGTTTTTCAAGGGTATATATCCGTGAATTTCCTGATGCCTTAGAACGCTACCACGCAAAAACGCGCTTTGCCCATCCACAACCCCATAATCTTCTCCCTGGGCATACGGAATCTCCCGTATACCAACGGGCAACAAATACCATGCTCGAAACACTTTCCGGTTGCGATGGCCTTAAAACTGGGTTTATTTATGAGTCGGGATTTAATATTACCCTTACGGTAGAACGTAACGGAATTCGCTATATAGCAGTTTTAATGGGCGGCCCTGGAAAATCAATGCGTGAAGGTAGTTCTCTCCGCAGCACCGATGGAACCGCACTCATGGATTGGGTGTACAAGAATAGGAATGTACGTGAAACAGTAGAATCCGTACCTATTCCTCTTACCGTTTGGGCTGGAAGAGAACAGGGATTATGGGCTATTCCCGCAGGTTCAGGCTATCTGATCACACCTGCGAACGTAGAACTTGCAATAAAAACAAAAGTCAATCACTCCATTACTGCTCCCATAAACGCGGGTGAACAGGTGGGAATGGTGAAATATACTCTTAATGGTGAAACAGTTCACACTGTTCCATTGATAGCCGACCGAAACATCTCTACAGCCTCTCTTCCGATTCAGTTTATTGACTGGTTGGCAGAGCGTGTATCCAGACATCTGTCAGAAATACTATTCTAGCGCGAAGCATTTTGAATCAGCGTGTCAAGGCTTACCAGCTCATACCCTGATTCAATAAGTGCATTTATAAGCAAGTCTACCTTTTCAAACAAGAAACTATCACGTTTTCCGTCCGGCTTTCCTATTCGAATTGGAATAATCGAGCCCGGTTGTTTTTCTCGAACAATATCTTCTACCAATTGTACCGCGTTTTTATAAAGCCCGGGCATTTTTCCTTCTTGCTCAACACTTAGCCAGTCCGGAACAAGAATATCGGGGGTAATATACCGGTATCCAGCTTTTTCTCCAGCAGAAAGTATTTCTGGTGAAGTGACAAAATACGGTGCGTGCCAAAGCAAGGAAAGTTCTTGCCCCGTTGCGTTAAAAAAATCATCTTCGTTGCGAGATAGTCCGCGAATAATAAAATCTTCGTCAATTCTAAATTGATTTCCGGATAAATCCCAAGTAGTATAAAAAAGAGACGCACACTGGTGCCCTGCTTTTACGATTTCATTAACTGCCGCGGGATTTCTACGAATAAACTCACCGTTTATAAAAAAAGTTGATCTAATTCCATAACGCTTGAGTGTGTGAAGTATTTCTGAAAGACCTTCCAAAGTATCCATAGCATCAAAAACAAGTGAAACTTCTCGATTTCCTGTTCTTTTCCCGTGTGAAAAAATACTAGCAGGAATAGTTGCTTGAGCACGAGAAAGGTTTTTGATCCTTGTTTCGTTGGGAATATTTGGTTCTCGCACCAAAGGCCACGTTCCTCCAGGAGTCCCAGCAGAACGCACATAGAGCATATTACTGTAAAAACCCTTGCTTGAGTCAACATAAAGCCTCCACGAGGGATTAGAGCCCATTGCAGGGCGAATACGAACAGTAGCAGAAGGAACCCAACGCATTCCGCTAGTATATTCAATGCGTTTAGTTTCTGTGATTTCTGCGAGGATAGTTGTACCGGCTTCATCCCAACCATACGATCGTACGGCAGATACAAGAAGGGGTTTTACTAAACCAGTTTGATAGTTCCAAAGAGTTAGAGTTTCTGCACCTCCAACAAATAACTGAGCACCATCTCCCCATACTGCGGAAACTACTTTTTGATCACGATATACTCCAAGTTCCTCCCATAAAGATGTATCGTAAATCCTAACAGAAGTTGGAGTAATAAAAGCAATAGAAGCGCCGTTTCGTGAAACTTGGGTAGTTACTACTCGTTCAGGAACACGTACCGGTGAAAAAACCTTACTCCCAGAAACCTCGATAACCTTCCAGGCTTTAAGCATACGGCGCCCGTCTTCCATAGAATATGCCAATACAATCGGAGTGCGCGTGGGAGACCAAAATAGTTCAGTCGAAACAGTATTTCCTGATAGCAAAACCCACGGTAGCAAGGCAGGTTTAGTTACCGCAACATAATCGTCGCCTTCGAGAGGGCAATAATATACGGAACGTTTTCCTCGCGCATATAATATTGATGTACTATCTGGAGAAACACTGAAAGCATCACAGGCAGGATCAAAAGGAAAAGGAATTTTTCCCGCAAGTTCCCCATATCCAAGAAGCGAACTGTACAAAGAACGAGCAAACAATTCAGAAGACTGAATGCGGTACACATCAGTTCCAACAACATACATAAATCGGGAAGCCGTATACCAAGATATACAATTGACATGCCCCGGACCCAAAACACGATACTTATCGGCAACAACAGTCACAGAAAAAAAGGATTCTGGCCGTGCAAAATGCAAGGTTCCTGCTACTTCGTAAATAAAAACGGAAGAGTCAGGAGCCCAAGAAACGGGAACAGAACCCCGTTCAACAGAATCCGCTAAAATATATCGAACTTCTTTAAACGTATCGAATAATATCATTTTACCCCGGGCAGCGGTTACCGGTTCGATAAAAACCTGCCAATGCCCGTCTGGGCTCGTTGAAACCGCAGGCAATACACCGGCAAGAATTGAACCACCAGCAATAAAGGGCTTCCGTTCTTCTACCCAGGTAGAAAAACCGGAGGCAATGTCATAGCGAACGGTGCCAAAACGGTTTCTAATCTGAATTATTCTGCCGGATTGCAAGGATTCAAGACATTCGGGAAAAAAAGTAAGCTGTTCAATAGATCCAACATTTAGACTCTTGTTAAAAAGAGTTTGATAGGAACCAGCTCCCGGTATTTCGGCTGAAACAGAAAAAAGAACCTCGTTTCCAGGATTAACGTCAGGGTCTGAAAAGGATACTTCTGAAAAAACGGGAAATACTATGAGAAATGAAATAATTATACAAAAAGGAGTTTTCATGCTATCTATCCTGTTATGATGGTCGAGCTTCAGATAAGAGGGAGGACAAGTCCTGCTCTAACTCACCAAGGGTATCTTCCATCTGTGCAATACGGGAATCAGTCTTTTTTTCGCAAACGATTCCGATCCGAGTAAACACGTCGTCTATCTGTTGAGTTAGAGAAACCAACTCTTCGGCGACATTCCCACACCATGGGCAATATATAAAAGCTGCGTCCATTGTCCGCCCGCACATATGGCAAATTGCATTCCTATCCATGTTACGCATCCTTCCTTTAGTATAGCATGAGCGGCAGACCGGCCGCCAGCGGTATCATTAATTCAAAAGAGACGATGGATTAACCATTTTTCCATTACGATATACCGAAAAATGAAGATGCGATCCGGTTGAATAGCCAGTATTTCCAACACTTCCCAGTCTTGCTCCCTGAATTACGTTTTGCCCTCGCAAAACATTAATCGTACTCATGTGGCCGTATAAAGACTGATATCCAGCATCATGGGTAATTATTACATAGTTTCCATACACAGGTGAATATCCTGTTGTCGCAACTTTTCCGTCTAAGGTTGCCTTTATTGCTGTACCAGTTGGCGCGGCAATATCAATGCCGGTATGAAACGATCGTACTCCAGTAAAGGGATCCTTACGGTATCCATATGGCGATGTGAGGCGGCCAAGTACTGGAGAGATGAACAATTCCCCCATTGCACGGCGAAGAGCCATGGTAGAAAGTGATCCACCGGGAATAAAAAGAGTTTGCCCAGGCACCAGTGTAGCCTCGGTTAAATCATTTGCATCTAAAATCGAAGTTATTTCTATTCCATAGCGTGCAGCTATTCGCTCGAGAGAATCTCCTCGTACTACAGAATATTGAATACCATCTATTGACGGTATACGTAGAACTTGCCCCGGACGAATCCGACGAGCGTTGTCAATATTATTTACCGAAAGCAGCGTACTAGGGTTACGTAAACCAGTTCGCGTCTGAATTGCACTTACTGTGTCCCCATTGCGTACCTGATATTCTGAAAAGGAAACTTCCGTGATAGATTCAGGCATAGCTGTTATTTCTTGCGAAGAAAGCGGGCCGATCCGCACTTCAGGGAGCACTTGGCGTCGCATGGATGTTTCTCTCGCAGCATCCGCATGAATATGCTCTATATTAGTTCGGTATAAACCGAGACGCCCTTCTAGGGTCGGTACAAGAGATAACGCACCAAGTGCAATTGCTAGGAAAACCACTGGGAACGAGAATGCAGCGGGATACTGACTAATAAGAAAAAGGGTTGATACCCGCGCAGAGGAAGCTTTGGTGGGAACAGAAAAGGATTTTACCCGGTTTTCTGGCATAAAAAAGGTAGGAGGAGAAACGGCTTCCCGTCGTGGTACCACGGGAAATCGTTTTTTCGAAACATGATTGTCTAATTGTGCTACGGTAATTACGTCCATGAACTTAGTATCGACACAATCTTGTGAGATAATTAGAATAGAATGCCTATGAGTAGCTCAACACGACATGCACTAATATTTTTTATTGTAGTGCTTTTTTCTCTTGTAATTAAATTATGTGTTCTAGATGTGCGCGTAGTTTCGGGCCCATCGATGATCCCGGCACTACATAGTGGATCTCTTGTTATGGAATTCAAACTAGCATGGGGCATACCGGTACCCTTTTCAAACACCTACCTTGCCCGCTGGAGTGAACCGAAACAGGGAGATGTTGTAATTTATCCATGTAACGGCCGTTATGTTATAAAACGCTGTGCCGCTTCTGCGGGAACGCCGCTGGTTTTTTCGGAAAATCCAGAGTATAGTGTTCGTATCGGCAACAGAACCGTCCTGTTACCATGGGAAAATTATCAAAAAATGAAAGACGCGGAACGAGTTCCGGTTGGAATGATATTTGCACTTGGAGACAATATGGACGAATCCCGCGACTCACGACATTATGGGTTTGTTTCAATTGATAGCATCCGCGGAAAAATGTTATGGAAGTAAATAGGTTTATCTCGCGGAAACGAATTTTTTTTCTCGCCCTTATTGCAACAGTTTTAGTAATTGTTATTCTAGTGCAGTATGGAAAGCATATGCTTATGCCGAAACCTGACCCCATACAACCTAAGATAACTGTTGAACGCGGATCAATCCTCGATAGAAACGGTAAGCTCCTTGCAGTTCAAAACACCTTATACAACATAGCAATAACACGCTCAACGATACAGGACAAAGCCGTGTTTGCTAGCCTTCTTAGTCCCGTATGCGATATTCCTGAACAAACACTTTTGGAAAGGCTTTCTGCCAGCGGTAGCGACTTTTTTTACCTAAAAAAGAAAATCAGCGAAAGTGAGAAAAGTGCCATTGCCGAAACAGTTCACCGGGGTAAACTCCGAGGGATACGGTTAGAGCCGGTATTGAGCCGAACCTATCCCGAAAACAGCCTTGCCTCTCATGTTGTTGGTTTTCTTGGCGATGATGGAGCCGGCTTAACCGGTGTAGAATATTCTTTTCAAGATATTCTTTCTCCTCCAGTTACTACGAAGCCAGGTAATCACGCAGGCTACAATGTTATGCTAACCCTTGACGGAACGATTCAATACGAACTAGAACGGGTTTCCCGAGACGTTATGGAAAAAACTCAAGCAGAAGCGGTTATCATGATTGCTGCAATGGCGAAAACCGGAGAAATACTTGCCTATATTAGCGAGCCTGCCGCAAACTTAACCACCTATGTTTCTAGCTCAAAATCTGAACGTTTTGACCGACCGGCCCTATATGCCTTTGAACCGGGTTCAGTTTTTAAAATATTTACCATCGCGTCTATTTTAGATATGGGCCTTGCTCAAGATGATGAACTCTTTTTTTGTGATGGTGGATACTCGTTTACCACCAATCTTGGTGAAACCATAACTATAAAATGTCTGGATAGGCATGGATGGATTACTCCCCGCGATGTTATTCGCCTTTCTTGTAATGATGGAGCCGCACAAGTCGCTGAAAGAGCAAGCGCGGTGGCCTTTGAAGAAAAACTGCGTGCCTTTGGGTTTGGCAGCAAAACTGGAATAGAACTCCCCGGAGAAACTAACGGAATATTTTCTCCTTCATCATCCTGGTCGCTTCGATCACAACCAACTATAGCAATAGGACAGGAGTTAGCAGTTTCTGCCCTACAGATGGTAGAAGCGACAACAGCACTCGCAAACGAAGGTATCCGGCTCAAGCTCACCTTGCTATCCCGTCTTTACACAAATGATGGGTTGCTCGCCTTTGAACAACGGCCCCAAGAACTTGGGCGAGTTATTTCTGCGGAAACAGCCGCCCTCATCTTGGATTACATGCACACAACATCCGAATCAGGAACGGGAACACGTGCCTCGGTTGGAGATGTTCCCATGGCAGTTAAAACGGGAACAGCCCAAATGCTAGATAGAGAAACAGGAAAATATAGTTCAAATGACTTTATTTCAAGCTGTATGGGTATTTTTCCCGCAAATGATCCCAAAATTATCGTATACCTAGCAATTGTAAAGCCTATTGGTGAAACCTACGGAGGGCGCATTGCAGCTCCGGTTATTTCTACTGCCGCTAATATCATTATTGATCACATTGGCCTCGGTCGAGCACAGGCTACCTCTGTACGCCATTCTGGTATTATACCGGTTCCACCAAACCGTCCAGTAAATATAGGGCAAATAATGCCAAACCTTACTGGAATTTCTAAACGCATGCTCATGGCTCTCCTTGAACGCAAAGATATAACTGTCCTAATACAGGGAAATGGCTATGTTTCCCGTCAGCACCCCGCACCGGGTACCCCTATTGAAAAAGGATCCACCATTGAACTTTGGCTCGAATAGTCCCCTAGAATCTAATCGAAAAATATTCGTTGCACGTTTCCCAGAATTAGCCTCCCTCCTTTGTTTGGAAACTCCGGAGTCCACTCAGTCTATCTTTAGTTCAATTCCAAAAGAATACCGTATAGAAAAAACAGCCAGCGGATTACCGACCCTTTCGGTGCGAGGAACCTATCTTCATTCACGGTACAACCCTTTACGCGATGCGGAACGCGCCGTTTCTCGAGCAGATTCGTTTACCGCAACTGGCTGCTTTTTCGCCGGCTCCGGTCTTGGGTATATTCCAGAAGAATATGCCAAAAAGTTCCCTGAATCTCCACTGGTTCTCGTTGAACCAGATATTTATGTATTTTTTTCCTGCCTCTCTGCTCGACCTCTCGAAGGTCTTTTAAATCATCCCAACCTTATTCTTGCTATAGGGATCCCAGCAGGAGAGGTAACAAGCCTTTTAGAACAAACGAATCTATTAGATATCCCCTCGTACGAGTTTCCGGCATTGATGGCTCCGAGCCGTTCCTGGTGGGATGAATTTGCAATCCTGAGAGCACGTAACAAAAAAAAGAAAAACATAAACGCTAATACCTTGCGCAAGTTCGGAAAACTATGGCTGCGAAATATGTGTAAGAACTTAAATGAGATGCAAAAATGCCCGGGAATCGAATCCTTTACTAATCTAGGGAAAGGATTTCCCGCACTCGTACTTGCAGCAGGCCCCTCACTTGATCGCATAGTTCCCTATTTACCTGCTCTCAGTAAACGCATGGTTATTATCGCAGTTGATACTGCCGCCCGTGCTTGTGTTACCGCTGGAATTGAACCCGACTTTATTGTTGTGGTGGATCCTCAGTACTGGAACTGGCGGCATTTGGGCGGTCTTTCCTGCCCAAACACCTTTCTTATCACTGAATCTGCAGCATGGCCAGCAGTATTCCGCTTTCCTTGCCGAGGAGTCTTTTTATGTGCCTCATTATTTCCCCTTGGTAAATTTCTCGAAAAACATACGGGAACGCACGCCGAACTCGGTGCAGGCGGCTCAGTCTCTACCAGTGCTTGGGACTTTGCTCGACACCTCGGCGTTACCCAGATTTATCTCGCTGGCCTTGATTTGGGCTATCCTGAGAAAAAGACACATTTCTCTGGTGGGCTTTTTGAAGAATGGGCACATGACGATTCCTCACGGCAAACTCCCACTGAAACCTCTCTATATAGGCGCCTTTCAAACGCACCTCTTCATCAGGCTCGCGATTATCATGGCAACCCCGTTCTCACCGATACCCGCTTACAATTATACGTATGGTGGTTTGAAAGCCGTATTGCTCAGTTTTCTCTACCTCCTACCATTACCCTTACCCCAGAAGGAGTTATGATCCCTGGCGTCAGTATTGCAGAAGAGAAAACCCTTCTAGAGTTTCCAATTATTCGCTCATTTATTAAAGAACGTTTCTCGAAAGTTTCAGTTGAACAAGATGATTCGCGAAAGGAAATATTCGCACATGCTATCGCGGATTTAATGAAAACATTGGATGATATACTCCACCTTGCCGAGGATGGCCTTGCAGCCGGTGAACGCCATACCTTTGGGAAAACGGCACTTGAAAGAGAGCACGCCCTTGCTATGCTCAACCGAATAGATAAAAAGATTCTTAATCATCCAGCAAAAGAAATCGTCGCGATGGTGTTTTCCTTTGCTGAAGAAAGCCAATCAGAAGATTCTCCCAAAGATCCGCTAAAGGCAACAAAGAATTTGTACACAGCCCTAGTAACAGCCGTAAAACTAAATATTTCCACACTCATAAAATTCAATTAAAGATTAGTACAACTCCTACCGATACTGTTGTTATGGTTGCCATGCACTGACGGCGAGGATTGACGTCCAGACGCCGTTTGCAAGCATACGATCAGACCGTATCTTTTTGATGCGGTCTTTTTTTTTAAACAACCTACTACATTATTGATTTATAGCCCTATTTAGTTTGGAAACAACCATTCACTAGCCATATCAGGAAGTTTCCCTAGAATTATCATTTCCAAATCGCGACAAGCATCATCTAAATAGCGGTACCATTTTTTAGAAGTGAATTTGCTCAAAATGCGATCGCGAGCTGTTTGACTATCAGCTTGGAGTGTTTCCCGAGAAATCGGTAGGATAACGCTGGTTTTAACGGTTAAAAGCGAACAACACAAATATCCGCTCAAGGCAGTAACAAGGGGATCGCAAGACGAACGGGCAAGCGGTGCTAAATCGTAAGCGGAACTTGCTTTATCAGAATCCAGGTAACGAGAAAGCCCACGATAAAAGGTAAGCCAATCGACGGTGATACAATCAAGATCACCCTCTTTCAAAGCTTCGGTTACACAAACACGGGCATGACGGTAATTTTTGTTAAGAATTGCTGCTCCAACAAACCCACGAATTGTTTCGCGATATCGCGAAGGATTTTCTTTTTGAAGAGTATCAGAAAGTTTTTGAACTGCATCAAAGTCGCCGAGAAGAACCAGAGATTCAAACAAGAGGCGCACCGTTCGTTTACTGGTTTTCTTGCGATAAAAGACCTGTTGCTCCAGATGCTGGGCTAGAGCAGGCCAATCTTCATGTTCGAGATACGATAGAATCCGCCAGTTTTTAAAAAATATCATATTGAGAATACCAACTGAAACGAGAAAAAACAACGCAAGGCCCCAATTTCGCTGCCAAAAGCGTATAAAGTACTCGGGAGAGACTAAAAACAGCGGTAGAAAAAAAACAATAAGGAAAGCTGAAAATAAGACGATATTTAAAAGGACACACAATAATTTGAACTTCATGCTAAAACTCCTAAAGTCGGCTATAATACTACTATAAGGGAAATGATAAGTGAATACGTTTAACGTTACAGAGTTACAAGACGGTTTCTTTTTTACCGAGGATCTATTCCTCGATAAAAAATTCATTCTCCTAACTCCAGGTATGCCAATTACACAGAATTTTCTTCGAGCGCTTCGTGATTGGGAGTTTATTAAAATATTCTCAGAGGGTCGCCCAACTAACGATGAATTAGAACGAACGACTATTACAATTTCTTCAGATACTTTTGATCATGAGGAACACAACAAAGCTCAAAATGCAGCGAAAAATCAAACTGAAGAGGAAACTCATAGCGACGAAAAGGTTAACACTCAATCCTTGTCTCAAGTTGAAAAATCCTACTACGAGTATCAGTCCTTTATTGCAGACGTTTACACCCGATACGTTACGAAAAAAGAACTTCAACCGCAAATTATTTCCGACAAAGTAAAAGAGTTGTGTGATTTTATTCGAGATAATAAACGCCTTGTATTGAGGGTACAGCCTTCTCAAGAAAACAGAGATAAAAACTATTTAGTTGTTCACTCCATGCGATCAACAGTTTTTGCTATTGTAATTGGAATGCAGCTTAAATTTCCAATTCATAAGTTAATTGAGCTGGGTGTTTCTTGTATTCTTCACGAAATTGGTATGGTTCGCCTTCCGCCACAAGTGTATATGGGTAAAAAAGAACTAACCCCTATTGAAAAGAATGCAATTTTCACCCATCCAGTAATCTCGTACAACATACTTAGGGAGTTTTCATTTTCGCTTAGTATTTGTTTAGGCGCGTTGGAACATCATGAACGAGAAAATGGTGCGGGATATCCCCGTAAACTGGAAAAAGAGAAAATATCCCTATATGCTAAAATAATTGCAGTTGCCTGCTCATATGAAGCCGTTACAGCACCACGCCCGTATAAAGAAGCTCGTGATGCTTATTCCGGTATTCTAGATATTATGAGAAATACAGGAAAGCAATATGACGAAACAGTAATACGAGCCCTTCTATTTTCTCTGTCTTTATATCCAATTGGCCTGTACGTTCTTCTTTCAAACAATAAAATTGGTCAAGTTGTCGATGTTAATCCAGAAAACCCCAAATATCCTATTGTCCAACTAAACGGCGAAACAAAGCCTGATGGATCTCCTCGTATTGTTGAAACGAGTGAATATGGAATTTCAATAACACGCCCGCTGACCAAAGAAGAAGGATCAACCCTTATTAAGCGTTAAAAAAAGAGAGTTACATCTCCCGACTCAATAGATTCTAGCCCTTCTCCGGCAAGAGCAAAGCCTCCCACTTTTCCAGCTTCTTCCTTATGTGCCGTTATAGTAAAACGTTCTACTAATTCACGAAGGCGGTCGTTTCTAATTGTCCACCGATTAGTATCGTGAGATGTAAGCAAAGGTTCTCGTTTGTTTCGTAACCCACGGGCGATAGTCGAAACAGCTTCTTTTAACGCTTTTAGAACATCAGCTGTTTCTCCGAGAGCTAAAAGGGAAGAATCAACATCTAAGCACAGAGATTGAAAAGAATCGGGATACACACGCAAGCTAGAAAGCATAGAGGTTAATGTATCCTCGTTATGGCGCATGGTTTTGAAAAACTCTGTTTTTTCTTTTTTAATGCGATCGAGTTCAAGAGTATCTTTACGGGCATCCACGGAATAGACTTCTGTTATTTTTTCAATATCACCAATAAAAGCTTCCAAATCTTGGCGAGTTTCCTCTACAGAACCCTGTGTGCGATAAATAAGATCACTCATCTCATCTACAGTACTCCGAACTGATTGAAGGGCATCGTTTTTTGCCACTTCTATTTGTTGGGTAATACGTACATGCTGGAGGCGAGCGATAATAGGCCGTATCATTTCAAAAAGCCTACGCAAATATTTGACCTCGGTTACAATTGAGGCACTATCAGATACCATTGTTTTTTGAGCTCGTTGGTAAACGGTGATCTGAGCAATAAACTCAGAAAAATTATTTGTAGCCTGATCCAATAAAACAGGCAACGAGCGCCCACCTTTATTGCTATAATCAAGGTATACCGAAAGAAAGTTCTTGCGTAAGGATTCCACTTCGTTTAAAACTTGATGAACAGTTTCCCAGTTTTCTGTAAAGATCTTTATAGATGCTAGTACGTTTGCATGTACATCGTGAATTACTTTTTCACAGATTTCCATAACTTGCAGATTAAATGAGATTCGATCCAGCTGTTCTTCGGTACTAGATCCCTCGTCTACGGGAAGTATTTCTTTTGTAACCAAAAGAACTTGGTCTATAGACTGACGAACAATATCCTGCAACTGAATACCCGTCATTGCCTGGCGAATGGGCCGAGTGGTAGTATCTGCCTTTTCTGATAATTTCTTCAAGTCTTGAGCAGCTGTATCCATAACCGGCAGTATGTGCTCGGTAACTGAAACGCCTTTTGTCCCGGAAACATCGTGCATGCTCGCCGTTATAACCGAAAAAGAGTTTTCTAAATCATCATTTTTTTTAAGAAGTTTCTTTTCTTCCAACATGAGTTCATTCGAAAGAGAAATCATCGATGCGGATAGAAGTTTTAAATTTTCTGTAATACAAGAAAAAGCACGTCCCTTTTCTCCTGATTTAATAGAAATAACCATGGCATTTAACGAGATAAGTTCAAGATCTTCGGAATTCCTTCTTATTACTTCTAAGTGTTCATGAACACCGGAGAGTGCCTTCATCCGATCTCCAAGTTCAGTAAAAAGTTGCGTATTTCTTTCGTTATACCCTATAAAAAAACCCGCTTCATCGTCGCCAGCAACAGTAAGCCCCTGTTGAATACGACCTAGCAAATCCTCAAGTGCAGAAAGGGATGAGGAAGGGTCGGTATCATGTACAATTGCAAGAAGTGAAGGAAATATATCTCCTAAACGAGTATATATGGTCTCTGTCCTTTCGCTACATTGCTGTATTTCAGATCGAATCTTATCAATATTTGAAGTTTGCATAGTATGTACTAGAAATATAGCGTACCACCGTACTCCTGTACAGGGTTTTTGCTTTTACACTATGTCATTTTAAATCTTACTGGTTTTAAACAGCTGTTTTAGTCAAAGTTTTCTCGTAAAAAAATAGTAAAATATTACCTATGTTTCTATTGACAGAAACATTATCACCGTGCTACTGTATTTTTAAGGAGAGCATATGTCACACCAATATCTTAAAACACAACCTAACGAAAAAGGTTTTTTCGGCGAATACGGCGGATCATTTGTACCAGAAGTATTACAAAAAGAAATGGATTCAATAACCGCTGCTTATTATTCAATTAGTAAATCACATGAATTTATTACTGAATTGCGAGCAATTCGTAAGCATTTCCAGGGTCGCCCCACCCCTACGTATTTTTGTAAGAATCTTTCCAACAAAACTGGCGGAAGAATTTATCTAAAACGAGAAGATTTGAACCATACAGGTGCACACAAACTTAATCACTGCATGGGCGAAGGCCTCTTAGCAAAGTATTTAGGAAAGAAAAAACTCATTGCAGAAACAGGAGCTGGCCAGCATGGTGTTGCCCTTGCTACCGCAGCTGCATATTTTGGCCTTGAGTGCGAAATACATATGGGCGAGGTAGATATAGCCAAAGAGCATCCGAATGTTGTGCGAATGAAGCTTCTCGGTGCAACCGTTATTCCGGTAACACATGGACTCAAAACTCTCAAAGAATCCGTCGATTCGGCTTTTGATGCCTATCTAAAAGATCCTATAAATAGTATTTACTGCATAGGATCAGTTGTAGGACCCCATCCGTTTCCCATGATGGTTCGTGATTTCCAGCATGTAGTGGGTGTAGAAGCTCGGGAGCAATTCCTTGAAATGACCGGGGAACTACCCGATGTGGTTACCGCCTGCGTTGGCGGTGGGTCAAACGCCATGGGAATATTCTCAGGCTTTATCGACGATGAGAATGTACGGTTAGTAGGAGTAGAACCCGGAGGCCGATCGCTTAAAATAGGCGACCATGCCGCAAGCCTTTCCTATGGTAAACCAGGAGTTCTCCACGGTTTCCGCTCCTATTTGCTCCAAAATGACAAGGGCGAACCTAACCCTGTCTACTCAATTGCAAGCGGACTCGACTATCCAGGATCTGGCCCAGAACACAGTATGCTCAAGGATCAAGGACGTGTTGAATATGTTACCGCAAACGATGCTGAATGTGTGGATTCATTTTTCACCCTCTCTCGTGTCGAAGGCATCATTCCTGCTCTGGAGAGTTCTCACGCCGTTGCGTATGCACAAAAGTATGCTCACGAAAATCCCCGTAAAACAATTTTAGTTAATCTTTCTGGCAGAGGGGACAAAGATATCGACTTTATTTTGGAAAACTACGAAATTCCCAGTAAATAAGCACTTTTTTACCGGTGTTCGTACACAAACAGATATTTCTTGTTATAGTAGAGATATGACTATTTTATCAGGAAAAACCGAGAGAGATGTCCGGGAAGCACTTGTTTCCCGGATTCTCTGTAACTTGGAGAAGAAACACCCCGTGTTGCTCCTCGTTTCTGGAGGCTCCGCCGCTCCTTTAGGAGTGTCGGTTTGCCAAGATATTGAAACTGCCTGTGAAAACGCATCGTTCCCACAAGTAACGGTATCGTTAATAGACGAACGATTTGGTCCTATGGGTCATGATGATTCAAACTGGACACTACTCAAAAAGCACGGTTTTGCCCCGCACCGTCTCACTGGAGTTCCGGTACTTACTGAACTCTGCGAAACAGAGTCTACCTTTGAAAAAACAACAGATGCCTTTAATGCCTTTCTTTCCCATTCAGTATCCTTAAAAACCACAGACAACTTGTATATCGTTGCATTGTTTGGAATTGGCACCGACGGACACACTGCAGGAATTCTTCCACACAGCCCTCCAAGCCTCATTCCTCTTTCTTCTCCTAAGTTTGCTGCAGGTTTTCCTAGCGATGTTTTTAAACGAATTACTATTGCGCCACCATTTTTTCCTCATATCGATTTTGCCGTAGTATGGGCTTCTGGTTCAGAAAAAAAAATACCGCTCGAGAATCTTTACCGGGACATTCCTGGAGAAAAGCACCCTGCGCAATTTTTAAAATTAGCAAAGGAAACACTCGTAGTTACTAATCAGGATATAAAAGCACATGAAAAAACTTGATCATACTGTCTTGGTTATATTTGGTAGCACGGGGGATCTTGCACGGCGCAAGCTTCTTCCTGCACTTTTTCACCTTGAAAAAGCAGGAGAGCTTCCAGAAGGATTTCGCGTAATTGCAGTATCCCGAAGAGGAACCACCGTTGAGGATATCATTTTACTCATAAGAACCCATGTTCTAAAATCAAAGGATGACGAACAAATACTAACGGCATTGCATGATAGAACCTCGGTGCTTGATATGGAAATAGATAAACCAGAGCAGTATACGCGTCTTGCGTCAGCCTTAGAAAATCTTGAAGTTGATGCGGGGCATCTCATGAATCACTTGTTTTATTTGGCCATCCCCGCCCTACTATTTGACACAGTAATTAATCGGCTCGGTCAGCCAGATATAAACGTTCATAAACCGGGAAAACAAGAAAGCCGATTCCTCATTGAAAAACCGTTTGGCTTTAGCCTTGAATCGGCAAAGAACCTCATTACTATGCTTGGCAAGTGTTTTGAGCCTTCTCAAATTTACCGAATTGATCACTATCTTGCAAAAGAAACCGCTCAGAATATTCTCGCTTTTCGTTTTGAAAACCCCCTTTTTTGCGGAGCATGGAACAAGGAGCATATTAGTCACATTATGATTACCGCTATAGAATCCATCGGAATAGAAGGAAGGACTGCTTTTTACGATTCCATGGGAGCCATGCGCGATCTCATACAAAGCCATCTTTTGCAGTTACTGGCACTAGTAACTATGAAAAAACCGGCAAGCATGACAGAGGCAGATATACACAGAGAAAAAGAAGCTATTCTTTCGCGGATTAGACCGCCTAAACCAGAAAATATATCAGAGGAAACCGTTCGAGGACAATATCGAACATATCGCACTGAAACCGGTAAACCGGATAGTATGACAGAAACCTTCGCTGCAATCCGGCTTTCTATTGATGATGAAAACTGGCAGGGCGTACCGGTATTCATTCGAACCGGAAAAGCTCTTGCAGAAAAAATTACCGAAGTAACCATCGTTTTCTCTGATCCTTGCAAACCTGATAGAAATAATTTGCTCACCATTAGAATTCAACCCAATGAGGGTATTGCCATCGATCTTAGAATTAAAAAACCGGGGTTTGATACGGGGTTTGAAGATGTACAACTTGATTTTTGCTATACTGGATCAACCATTGCAGACCATCCAGAAGCCTACGAACGGGTACTTGTTGATGCAATGCGAGGCGACCGTACCCTCTTTGCCTCAGATGCAGAGGTTCTTTCTTGTTGGGAAATTACCGAACCCGTATTAGAAGCTTGGAAAAAGCCGAACTTCCCCATGCACTGGTATGAACTTGGTAGTTGGGGCCCTCAAGCAGCAGAACAGTTGGTTCAAAAAGAAGGTATTGTCTGGCTCACCGACGCGCATACATTGTGCACACCCCCACACAAAAAACTTTCGCATTGACCGTTCAGCCTCTTTTGTTTACCTTTTATTACGGAGGATTTAAATGAATAAAGGTTTGAAAATATTTTTAATTATACTTGCTGTAGTATTTGTACTCGGCTTTGGGGTATATCGCTTTTTTGCGGGTAACTATAACTCTATGGTTACGCTAGATGAATCTGTTAAGGGTCAGTGGGGACAGGTAGAAAACGTGTATCAGCGTCGACTAGACCTCATTCCCAACCTCGTTGCAACCGTAAAAGGATACGCCTCCCATGAGGCAGATGTATTTACACAAGTTACAGAGGCCCGTTCAAAAGCCGGCGGAGTTATGAATATTTCTGATGATATTCTCAACGATCCAGAAGCCTTTAAACGCTTCCAACAAGCACAAGGTGAACTCGGCGGTGCATTGCAACGCTTACTCATGGTTACGGAAAATTACCCAGAGCTCAAAGCAAACGCTAATTTCCTTGCCCTGCAAGATCAACTCGAAGGTACAGAAAATAGAATTACGGTTGAACGAAAACGATATAACGACACGGTAAAGGGATATAATATCTTTATTAAACAATTCCCCCGTGTTTTTATCGCAAACATGTACGGGTTTAGAGAAAAACCTTATTTTACTGCGGATGCAGCTGCAGCAAAGGCCCCTACGGTGAGCTTTGAATGAAACGTAAAAAAATAATAAAAAAACTAAAATTGACGCAGGATGATTTTACAGCAGTTAAGGATTCAGTAGCTCAGGCAGAAAATAATACCAGTGGCGAAATCGCCGTTGCAATTATTGGAGAAAGTTCTGACTATTCATTTCATGAATTGTTTGCAGCCCTCATCTTCGGTGCAATTGTTTTTTCGCTGCTCCTACCCTTTCATCATTCGATTGGAAACCTTCTCGATCGTTTCTTTTGGGAGGTACCCGAGTGGGTACATGCAGCGATATACGGCACTACCGGATTTTTTGCCACGGCGCTTTTCTTTGCCTTCGCTAATATTCCGATAATAGACCGTCTGGTAATACCACGACGGGTTCGCACCCATGCAGTATATACCCGTGCTCTACGACATTTTGTGGAAAGCGGTGTGTATGCTACCCGTGAACGAACTGGGATCCTTATTTTTATATCATTGATGGAACATGAAGTTCGTATTCTTGCCGATAACGGCATCAGTGAAAAAATTGATCAATCAACATGGAATACTCTTGCCAATACCATTGCTTTAGGAGTTCGCGAAGGTAAAACCGCCAGTGTTCTCGTAGAAGGAATAGGAGAGTGCGGGCGCATCCTTGCAGAATACTTTCCTGCACAAGAAGAAAATAAAAATGAGCTTGCTGACGGTCTAATACTATTGGAGAGCGGTATATGATACATAGATCTCGCAAATTCTTATTTGCTGTTTTTATTCTTGTATGTCTCCCCCTTGTCTCCTCGTTTTCACTTGAAGTTCCCCAGATGCGCGGAGCGGTTACTGATGTAGCCGCAGTCATGACTACTCAAGAGCATAATCAACTTGAAGCATTTTTGAACGCAGTTAATACTCAAACAGGGGTACAAATTGCAGTCTTAACCATTCCTTCTCTTGAGGGAGAATCTCTCGAAGATTTTGCGCTCAAAGCCGCAGAAACCTTTGCTCTGGGAGAAAAAGGATTAGACAACGGAGCACTACTATTCGTTGCCGTTAATGAACGGGCCATACGCATAGAAGTTGGCTATGGACTCGAAGAATCACTTACCGATGCTAAAAGCGGTTTGATTATACGCAACGTAATAGCGCCTCAGTTCCGCTCTGGCAAGTATGGCACGGGTCTCATCGAAGGCGCTAGAAATATGGCTGGAATTGCTACGGGTAATGCAGAAATTGTTTCAGAAGCAGTAAAAAATGATCAGGGACGAGAACAACCGAGTAAACTGCCTGGCCTTTTCTTTTTACTAGTCTTTTTCATCCTGCTTTCAGGTGGTCGTGGCCGCCGCGGTGGCTTATTAGGAGCATTATTTCTCGGTAACATGTTAGGCTCGGGACGTAATGGCAGTTCAGGCAGATCTAGTGGTGGTG
Source organism: Treponema sp. (assembly GCA_012838745.1). Lineage (GTDB taxonomy): Bacteria > Spirochaetota > Spirochaetia > Treponematales > Treponemataceae > Teretinema. Next base: position 20,849 of record DUOS01000059.1, read on the forward strand.
GGTTTGGCGGCTTTTCTGGTGGCGGGGGTGGTTTTGGTGGAGGTGGCGCTTCCGGCGGATGGTAACTATCCGATTATTTCCCTGAGCGTGTCGATCTCTTTTTTAGATAACTCCCGTACCTCTCCCGGTGCAAGAGAACTATCTAATGAGATCGGCCCCATAGAAAGCCGAGTGAGCTGAATAACCTTATTTTCTAATACTCGAAACATTTTTTTTACTTGATGATATTTTCCCTCACAAATAGTCAACACAACATCCTGATCGCCAGAAATGCGTTCTATCTGTGCGGGTAAACAAGTATACCCATCTTTAAGGGTTACCCCTTGGTGTAACTGTTCTACATAGTGTTCAAAAAGACAATCATCAACCGGATCTCGCAGCTGTGCATGATACCTCTTTGGTATGCCAGCTTTAGGAGACGTAAGCCGGTGGGTTAGCTGGCCATCATTTGTAAGTAAGAGTAAGCCTTCTGTATCGTAATCAAGACGCCCAACTGGGTGCAAATCCATAGATGCCCATGGAGGGCCGAGCAAATCGAGCACTGTTTTATGCAGGGGATCCAAGGTTGACGATACAACTCCAGCAGGCTTGTTGAGCATGAGATACACCGTTGTACGGAGTAACAGAGGTTCTCCCCGTAAATGCAAAACGTCGGTATCGAGATTAATATATGTTGCAGGATCCACACACACATGCCCATTTACCGTCAAAACATAGGTTCTCATTAGGCGCTTTATATCACGCCGTGATCCCCACCCGTTTGCCGCAAGCAATTTATCAACTCGGGTTTTCATTCACCGTCAATTCCATTTTTACTAATGTACCCGCCCGCTTAATCGCACTTGCAAGATCATTAAAACTTGTATGTTCAGGAATATGCACCTGCATGGAACATCGTATTATATCCGAAGTGAAAGTTTTGGACATATCAATGTTATCTATGCTTATTTTTAATCGAAACAATTCATTTTCAAGATGCTTTTGGTTGAAGTTCTCTTCTTTAAAGACCATAAAAAGAGTTTTTATATGTTTTGGAGGAAAAATTTTTCTCTCAATTCTTTCTAGAAGGACCAAGGTAAAAAGTGCACAGGCAAGAGTGATGCCGGCCGCATAAAAAGCGCCGAGACCTATTGCAAGACCAATTGCCGCAGAAACCCAAATAGTCGCGGCGGTAGTGAGCCCTTTAACATTAAAACCCTGCCGTAAAATGGCACCGCCACCAAGAAATCCAATACCTGATACTACTTGGGCTGCTAAACGGCCGGGATCGCCCCAAAGGTTGCCCGTGGCCATGCCGGCCTCAAGAACGGGAGTTGCTGTAGAAAAAAAATGCATGCCACCAGATAACAACAAAGACACAATCATAAGCAAGGTAGAACCAATACAAATAAGAATATGTGTCTTGAGTCCAGCAGGCTGACGGTGAATTTGGCGTTCAAGTCCTAGAAAAAAACCAGCAAGTAAACTTAAACACATACGTACGAGAATAACATTCATGCATTCATTATACCGATAGCAAAGGCAGTAAACAAGAGTTGCTTTTTTTTGTTCTAAGTCCGATACTTTTATCATGAAGCGTCGGATCATTTTTATTATTTCTAGTCTCTTTATATTTTTTTTAGTTTTTTTTCTCATACACAATGATTACCAACAACGTAAAATTGATCATATTTCTAAACGCCTTACTGTTTTTGACACCCGTATTGAGGCGACAAGTAAAACGCTTTCAGATTTTTCCCGCTATGTTCTTGAACAATCTATTAACCAAGAGCCAGTTTTACACCTTATGAGTGAAGCGGTTGATGCAGATACCGAAGAACGAGCTATTATTCGAAATAAATTATATGATCTCGTTTCAAAGGACTATGAATTACTTTTACGCTATAACTTTCGGCAACTTCATTTTCAGCTTCCAGATAATACCAGTTTTTTACGAATGCATAGCGTTGAACAATTTGGAGATGATCTTTCCGATGTGCGTGAAACAATACGCCGAGTAAATGAAACCCTTACCCCGGTGATTGCCTATGAAGAGGGCCGGATTTACAATGGGTATCGATTTGTGTATCCTCTTATTTATAATGGAATTCACTGCGGTTCAGTTGAAATATCATTTTCTATGAAATC
>DUOS01000060.1 GCA_012838745.1 Treponema sp.
CTCTCATGGCGGAACAGGCTGGGGTTGTTTTGGATCTCTGTGCGGATTCAATAGCATTTACTCGTTTGATTTCCAATTCTGAATTCCCTTGGAGCCATGTAATTTTTGAGTATGTTGCGGCTTATGATCAAATTCTTCCTCTTGTTAAAAAGTATCCTGCAACCCACTGGTTGGCACTTTTAGAACTTTCGGATTTCATTGTACAGGAAAAGAATCCTGCTATTAGTTTTTTGTTTAAGCCTTTACTTATTACTGGTTTCGAGAGCTTTTTGAAAAATGAATATGTGGATTTTAGCAGTAGCTTGCCTATGCTAAATCCTTTGAATACGACTCCTCTGTATTTTAGTGCTTCGGATTCTCGGGTTTTAGTAGTGGATGATAATGCAGTAAATAGAAAAGTTGCTGAGGGTTTTTTACGATCTTTCGATATTCAGGTGGATAAGGCTTCAAGTGGAATGGAAGCACTGGAAAAGGCAGCATCAAGCGCATACGATTTAGTCTTGATGGATCATGTAATGCCAGAGATGGATGGGATAGAAACAACTCGACGGCTTCGTGGTCAAAAAGGGTATGAAGAAACACCCATAATCATGTTTACCGCAAACTCTTCAAATGAATATGAGGCCCTTTATAAGGCTGCGGGTGTGAACGACACAATACACAAGCCGATTGAGTTTAATTTATTTGTAGCGTGTTTGCAAAAATGGCTCAAAAAAAAGCCGGCACCCAACAAAGATCCACAAAAAAAATTGCAAGAAACCTTAAATGGCGTGCCTTGGATTACCTCCCTTGATAAAGAAAAGGCTATCGAATATACCGGTTCAGAAAAAAACCTTGAGGTTATATTAAAAATATTTGCTCGTTCAGCGCCTAAACTCTTAAAAGCACTTGAACAAACCCATGAAGGAACTGATATAGTTGCCTATCGTACGGCAGCACATTCTCTCATTAGCGTGTGTGCTAATATTGGCGGGATTGCTTTATCTGCTCAGGCTCGGGAACTTGAACAAGCGATTTTAAAAGAAAATTCCGATGTAGCGGAGCGTGTTTATCCTGATGTACGGGAAGGATTCGCACAATTAATTATAGAGGTTAAACAATACGTAGAGGCAAAGGCTGCTTTTGTGCTGCTTAAAGGAGAAACTACATGAAAACAGGAATAATTGGTGCAGTAAAAGAAGAGGTGGATCTTCTAGTGCGTTCTCTCAGGGAGTCTAATTCTCCAGTTAGAGAGACTCACCTAGGTTCTATGGAGTTTTTTGAAGGAAAAATTGCAAATGCTCATGTTGTAATTTGCCGATGCGGAGTAGGTAAGGTGCATGCTGCAATGTGTGCACAAGTTCTTATTTCCGGTTTTTCTGTCGATCGTGTTATTAACACGGGAGCCGCCGGTGGGCTCGATGATCGCCTTTCTCTTTTTGATATTATTGTTTCGATCGATGCAGTTCAGCACGATTTTGATGTTACTTCTTTTGGGTATAAACCGGGATGCATTCCAGGGTTTACGTCCCCCTTTTTTATTGCTGATCCCGGTATGAGGCTAACGGCTCTCAATGCATTCGCTGAGGTAATAGCTCAATTCCCTCAAGATAGTATTAAGCCTTCCGTGTACGAAGGGCGTGTTGCAACAGGCGATGTTTTTGTGGCTAATGATATAATTCGGGCCGAATTACGCGAACGCTTTTCACCCGTCTGTGTAGAAATGGAAGGGGCCGCAATTGCGCAAGTATGTGCGGCATATAGTATTCCTTTTGTAATACTGCGCAGTATAAGTGATTTAGCTGGTGATACGGCTAATGTTTCTTATGATGATTTTTCTGAGCAAGCTTCTAAGATGAGCGCTTTGCTTGTTATCGAAATGCTGCAGTTGTTGCAGTAAGTATGGAGTGTATAAAATGAAAGAATCCAGAAATGTAGAAAGTTTTAATCTTGATCATACTAAGGTTCAAGCTCCTTATGTGCGTCTTGCAGGAACCGTGAAAGGCCCGCAAGGAGATGTTGTTTCTAAGTATGATGTGCGATTTTGCCAACCAAACGAAGATGTTATGTCCACCGCTGCCATGCATACACTTGAGCATTTAATGGCTGAGTATATTCGGGACGAACTTGAAGGGGTTATTGATCTTTCTCCTATGGGATGCCGAACCGGTTTTTATCTTGCAGTATTTGGAAGCCAAAAGGAATCTGTTATAGCAGAAAAACTTCGCGCTGTTTTAGCCCAAGTTGTTGCCTGGCCAGATGAAGAAACGGTTCCGGGTGTTGATCCAGTAATGTGCGGGAACTGGAAAGACCACGACCTCGCGGGTGCCCGTGAGTGGGCATCTCGCTGGATCGAAGGTATTGATTCTAAGGGTTGGGCTTGTTGTTAAGCTCTTTCTAGGAGCTTTCCGTCTTTTTCAATGATAGTTTCTCTGCCGTCAGGATACCGAACGGTTATAGTCGGATTTTTTACTAGACAATCGAGGTGTATCATAGCATCCGCATCGTTGTCGTAGTTACTTCCTATTGCAAAGTGACACGTATGAAAAGCTTTTTCATCTTCGAGCATGTTGCCCCGAATTTCGGCAGAGGGGTTAAGACCAATGCCCAGTTCTCCCAAGCCTCGTGCGTTTCTTGCATAGCTGATGCCTTCTTCTTCGGTAAGCTTTCCTTCTTTTTGAAACTCACGGGCCTTATCTTCTCCGCTGCGGATGGAGGCCTCTAGGAGCTCTGCCTCTTTTCCTCCGCGTATATCGGTTATATATCCTTTTTCAAAAAAAACATGAACGGGCTCTTTTACTAGCATATCTCCTGTGGTAAGGCTAATTGAACCGTCAAAAACGATTACTCCCTCGCTTTTACCTGGAAGCGGGCTTATAAAGACTTCCCCAGCAGGAATGTTCCCGCCAGAACCACCGGTGGTAAATTTGCCGTCATCGCTCATGGGTTCGCGGCCAGAAACAGGTACTACAATATCAGTTCCGCCGGGGGCACTCACATGGATTGATTCAGCTCCGGTCATAGCTTCGCACAGGTCGGCGCACCGTTTTTGCAATAGGGTATAATCGATGGGTGCTGTGCGTATAAACATATCCACTGTAATTCCAGGTGTCCAAATAGCACGAAGTGTCTTTTTCTCGTCCCTGAGGTAATGGAACACATGGTCAATTTTTCTGCCGGATTCGCCCTCCCACGGGCTTTCCATGGCGAGGCGATCCTTGCCCATTTTATTGGCGGATACCGATGCGGACACTGAGGGTTCACAGCCAAAGGCTGCTAGAGCAGCTTTGTTTGCAAAATCTAGCTGGGTTTTAACGGGTTGAATTATAACCGTTGCCTCTGCTCCAATTGCTAGGGCAGCCCGGTATAGTGCCATGCTTATTTCATATACATCACCGGTGGGGTTGGTAAGAATCAAAAATTGATCATCCGGTGTGATTGCTAAAACTTCCGTTACGACGGTAGCCGCCGCTTTATCAAGGGGTATATTGCTCATAGGTAAAATGTATCCCTCACCGTATGAAAAGTCAAACTGCTCTGATATACTGGGCCCTGCTATGAACATTGTTTTTTTTGAATCAGAAAGGGAAATTTCTCCAAGTGACGAACGATATCAACACATTACGCGGGTACTAAAAAAGAGCGTTGGGGATACGTTTTGTTCTGGTATTAAAAATGGTCCAGAAGGTATCGCGCATATTACTCGGCTCGATGATTCTGGCTTATCCTTTGATTTTGAAGAGCGTGGGCCCATGCGCCCGTTGCATCCCATTCGGATGATTGTGGGTTTCCCACGCCCCATCCAGTTGCGCCGGCTATTGCGCGATTTATCGAGTTTGGGGGCAAGTGAAATTATGCTCGCTGGAACAGATTTAGGAGAAAAGTCTTATCGCGATTCTCGCCTTGCTAATCCTGAAGTTGCACGAAAGAATATTATAGACGGTTGCATGCAAGCTGGAGCTACAGCTATTCCAGAGCTTTTTATGTATGCTTCTGTTGATCAAGTTCTTGCTCGTGTGCATGAACTTCCTGTTAAGATAGTTTTGGATGTGTCCCCTCAGGCTGTCCCACTTGCAAGTATAGATTTTTCTGGGGTAAGCGATCAGTGTCCATTAGTTTTGGCCATTGGGAGCGAGCGTGGATGGACCGAGCGCGAACGCGGTCTTTTTAATGATGCTGGATTTACGGTGTGTTCTCTTGGGAACCGAATCCTCCGCACGGAAACTGCGGCAACAGCTGCTTTGGCTGTTGCCCTGGCATGTACGGGAAATATGGAAGAAAGAAAATGAATCAAGACCAAATTAAAGAGATGCTTCTTTCAATAGAAGAAACCTCGCTTGACTTTTCCGTTACCTTTACCGGAAAAAAAAGTAAAAAGGTAAATGGGTTGTACAAACCGGATACTCTAGAAATACTCATTCACAATGAAAACTTTACCAACGAGTCGCAGTTGGTGTATACAGCAATTCATGAATATGCCCACCATCTCCAGTGTGAGGCAGATGGCGTTCTCCGTTCTGCACGAGCGCACTCTGCTGTTTTTTGGGCTCGCTTTCACCGACTTCTAGAAAAGGCAGAAAAAATGGGATTGTACCGTATAGATATGGAAAGCTCGCCCGAGCTTTCCAAATTAACGGAAGAAATCCAAGAAAAATATCTTGCAGAAAACGGGCGGCTCATGAAAGAGCTTGGAAAACTCCTTATGCGTGCTCATGAGATTTGCAATGATGCGGGTATTCGCTACGAAGACTATATTGATCGTGTTTTATGCTTGCCGCGGGTAGCTGCTAAGGCTGTAGTAAAAATTGGCGCACTCGATATAAACCCTGCCATTGGGTATGAGAATATGAAAACTGTTGCAGCACAACCAACGGCAGAAGGGCGAGCGGCTGCCGAAGAAAAGTTTACTGCCCGGCGTAGTCCCGATTCAGTCAAAACAGAATTATCACGAAAACTCGAAGCAGAAGATCCCGTTGAGCGTTTAGCAAAAGAAAAAATTCGTCTTGAAAAAACAATAGCAACCCTTACGGCTCGTTTGGAAAAAATAGAAGAAAGCTTACGTTCGTCTCACTGATTTTGCCCTTGTTTTACTTGAGTTCAAATACTTTTAGGCCGATATAAAAAGTACAGGAGCCTGCATGAAAACGCATCTCGTATCCCCGCTTGTACTTATTGCGGTTTTTTTATTTTGTATGTCCGCAACTGTTGTTGCCGACTCCCGTATATCCACGATAGAACCAATTCAAAAAAATGAACACGGCTCTCGTTTTTCACCCTTGTTTCCTAGTGCGCTGTCTTGGCAGTCTGCTGCTGATAACTCCATGCGTATCGAAAAAAAACTTGCGATGGTTTTAGATGAACAAGCTACGGGAGAATCAACTTTTCAGTCTTCTCGGTTGCAATCCGAATTACTCAACAACGATATTGTCGCGTTGTATGGAAAGCCTGGTGCTCGCAACATGGGCGTTCTTGGTCAGTACACAATGGAAGGTATTGAGCCGATTATGCAAGATTTTATTAAGGCTTATGATGAGGCCAACGGAGATCGAGGCATAATCCCTGCTTTATACATCATCTATGGTACGGTTTGGCCGGAAGGCGAAATTGGAATAACAAACAAATCTGTTTTAATTGACTATATTACTTTTGCGCAAGAGCGCGGCTGGTATATTTTTTTAGACCATCAAATTGGTAGATACTCTGTTGAAAATGCGGTTAACGCTTTATTGCCCTGGCTCAAATATCCCAATGTACACCTTGCCCTTGATCCCGAATGGCGCACAGAAAAGCCAATGCAGGAAATTGGTTATGTTAATGCCAAGGAATTGAACATTGCTCAGCAGATGATTCAAGATTACATTGAAGCCGAAAACTTACCGGGGCGGCGAATGCTTGTTGTACATCAGTTTAAGCCACGAATGATAACGAACCGGGCGGCTGTTCGCAGCGATTTTGAACGAGTTAAAATTATTCATTGTGCTGATGGTTTTGGAGCTCCCGCACTTAAAAGAAATGCCTATCGATATAATGCCGAAGCTACTAATTTACCGTTAAAATCATTTAAGCTTTTTATGAAGCCAACTATAGAAAAGGCAGGCTGGGATGAGCCACTTATGACCCCAGAAGAAGTTCTAGCACTAGAGCCTCGCCCCTATCTCATTATGTATCAATGATGTAGCCCTTGCTCATATAGGCTCTGGCGGGTACAATATAGCGTTATGCCATACAACAAAGACAATCCCCTTATTATACAAGGCGACCGAACAATTCTGCTGGATGTTCATGCTCCGGCAGCTGAAAAGGCGCGAAATGCGCTCATTCCTTTTGCTGAGCTTGAAAAATCACCTGAGCATTTGCACACATACAGAATTACGCCGCTTTCTTTATGGAATGCGGCGAGTGCAGGTTTTTCTCCCGAGACCGTTTCCAAAACTCTAGAAGGGTTTAGCAGATTCCCGATACCGGGGTCCGTTCAAACCTGGGTTGAGGAAACCATGGGGCGGTTTGGAACCATTCGGTTACTTCAGTCTGATAATCCTGATTATCTCATATTGATTACCGATTCTTCTCTCGTTTATCGTGAGCTAGAAGCCTCTCGTCAAATGCAGAAATATCTCCTCCCTGCTGGAACTACAGACTATGCATTTCTTCTTGCCGTGCTTCATCGTGGTACGGTTAAGCAAGAATTACTCAAGATGGGTTGGCCAGTAAAAGACGAAGCTCCCCTCAAAGACGGAGAGCCCCTCGATGTAAGATTTCTGGATACAATGGAATCTGGGGACTCTTTAGAAATTCGCGATTATCAACATAGGGCAGCCGCCGCACTGGTTGGAGACAAAGGCCCAGGAACTGGGTTTGGTACTATCGTTTTGCCGTGTGGATCCGGAAAGACCGTTGTGGGCATGATTGTAATGGAAATGCTTGCTACTAGTACTCTTATTTTAACTACGAATGTGGCCGCAGTTCATCAATGGATAGATGAACTTGTAGATAAGACAAACCTTTCCCGCGATCAAATTGGTGAATATACCGGTGACACAAAAATAATAAAACCAGTTACTATAGCCACCTATCAAATACTAACTTGGCGCCCAGACAAGGAAAGCCCTTTTCCTCATTTTAGCCTGTTTCGAGAAAGGGCTTGGGGGCTTATTATTTATGATGAAGTACATTTGCTTCCTGCTCCTGTATTTCGTGTAACTGCCGAACTCCAAACTGTGCGTAGGCTTGGGCTTACTGCAACCCTCGTACGAGAGGACGGGCGCGAAGGTGATGTATTCTCCCTCGTTGGACCCAAACGATACGATGTTCCGTGGAAAGATCTTGAAGGGCAGGGGTGGATTGCGACTGCGCTTTGTATGGAGATACGTGTTCCGCTAGCTGGGCAACAAGAGATTAACTATGCCGTTGCGGGGCAGCGCCAAAAATATCGTATTGCCAGCGAAAACGAAGCAAAAATGAAGGTTGTTACCGAGCTTTTGCGCCGTCATTCAGATGATTCGGTGTTGGTAATTGGGCAGTATATTCAGCAGCTTGAAAAGGTGGCAGCCACCCTGAATGTTCCTCTAATTACTGGAAAAACACCAAACGTAGAACGCGACAGAATTTATGCTGATTTTCGCAACGGGAAAACAAAGGCCATTGTAGTTTCTAAGGTTGCGAACTTTGCGATTGATTTACCAGACGCCTCAGTAGCAATACAGATTTCCGGAAGCTTTGGTAGCAGGCAAGAAGAAGCGCAACGGTTGGGCAGAATTATGCGACCAAAAGAAAAAAATGCAATGTTTTATACAATTGTTACCGCTAGATCGGTAGAAGAAGATTTTGCCGCGAACCGGCAAAAATTCCTGGCTGAACAGGGCTATGAATATTCCATCGTTCGATGGGATGAGTCAGTGCTCGATTATACGGACGGTACCCAATGAATGTAAATGCTATTGTTGAATGGAGAGAAGCCTTAACACGGCTTTCTGATCAGTATTTTTTTGACTTAATACGAATGTATTTAGGTGCGGTGAAGACGCCATTCAATAAACAAAAATTGATAGAATCTTTGTCTGCATTTTTCCGTAAGCAAAAGAATCGCGACCGGATAATTTCCTGTCTTGATTCCTTTGACCGGGCAATGCTTGCTGGTGTTCGCGAGCTTCCGTCGCCTACCCGAGAAGGGCTTGTACAGCTTTTTTCTGGAACAAGGACCTTTCCCGAAGTCTACGAAAGAATTTTAAATCTTGAAGAACGCCTACTCATTTATCGTAAAAATGACGTTGATAATCAAGAATACGCCATTAACCCCCTCCTTGATGAGGCCCTTAAAAAGCAATCTCCTATAGAAACTCTTGTTTCGCCGGATAGCTATGGGGAGCCATGCTTTTCACCTCTTCGAGTGAGTGACAGTTTTCTTGCTGGCTTATATAGCTTTTTTCTCCACGAAGGCGCATCTGAGCGTAACGATGGAAGCTTGCGAAAAAAAACACTTAATGCTTTGGCTGTTACCTTTCCCGATTTTGACACTGATGGAAAGACACTTCCTTTGCTCGTTGCATCTTTAAAAAATTTGTCTCTGCTTTGTGTGCACGATGGCATTCTTGTTCCCGATCGCACCCGCTGGGAATTGTTTGCTCAAAATGAAATAGCTGCGCGTGCCGCGTATTTATGCGCGTCAGTATATGGAAGGCTTAGCCGAGATGC
>DUOS01000061.1 GCA_012838745.1 Treponema sp.
AAAAGGTGAGCTTTTCTAAAATAAGGCGCCGATCAGAATCGAACTGATGCATAAAGGTTTTGCAGACCTCTCCCTTACCGCTTGGGCACGGCGCCAATTGCGAAGCACGGATAGATCCTTACCTCGTCAGCAGAATATAGCAAATGTTTGCCTTTTTGGCAAGCGGGGCACAAGAAAACGGGTGTTCAAACGAGTCCCGATGCGATACCATTAGACTGGGTGGTATATATGTACGAAATGAAGCCGGGTATTTCAGTCGAAATCAAGAACGAAGAAGCATATTATACTCTTATATGGTCGCCTCTTACTAAGGCCGATAAATACGAAATTACACTCAAGGTACCGTCCGTTTCTGGTATTTTTGAGCTCTATCGTATGGACGAAAATAAAAAGCTCAATCTCCTTTCAGTTACCCATGCCTGGTATGGAGGGTTGCGTAGCCAGATTCGAGCTTCTATTGACCCTGAAGCTACCCATGATCCGGTTAAAATCGCGGAGTTAGAAGACGCCGAGCTGTATTATCGCTACAGCATGTCAGATTCTTTTCCTATGATGCTTGATGTCGTGTGGTTTTTACACACAACCTATTTCCCCAATGACGTTCGAGTTGAGCATTCTGGCCGTTTTGAGCGTATGTATTTGAACGAAAAAGCTCCAGATAAAATTTACTGGCTTGACTGAATCCCTCAACACTCCGTACATTATAGCTATGGAAACACTGTATGATCTAATAATTGTTGGTGCAGGACCTGCGGGTCTTTCTGCTGCTCAATACGCTGGGCGCTCGAACCTTAAAACCCTTGTTATCGAAGAAAAAAGCGAGGGTGGGCAAATGGTGCTTATTGACCGTTTAGAGAACTATCCTGGTATTCTTGAGCCTGTTAATGGTTTTGACTTTTCTCAAACTATGAAAAAACAGGCTGTTCGTTTTGGCGCCGAGTTTACTTACGGTAAAGTTACTGGATTAGGCAAAAAAGATGGGCATTTTATCGTTCCCATTGAGTCGCCAGAAGAAAACCCCGTTACCTTTACTGCCCACACGGTTCTTGTGGCTACTGGTGCAGACCACCGCCATCTAGATGTTCCCGGTGAAGATACATACTACGGCAAAGGTGTTTCGTACTGTGCTACATGCGATGGTCCTTTTTTTAAGGATCGTCATATTGTTGTTGTTGGCGGTGGCGACGCAGCGTGCGATGAAGCAGGGTTTTTAGCCCACCTTACCGATCGTGTCACCATTGTTCACCGTCGGAACGAATTCCGGGCTCAAAAAGCCCTCGCAGAAAGAACCTTAAAAAACCCACATATTACTACACGCTTTAATCAGAAGGTCTTGGAAATTAAGGGTGACGATACAAAGATTACCGGTGTTCAGCTTGAAAACACTGAAACTGGCGAAAAAGAACTCTTTGCCTGCGATGCAGTGTTTATTTTTGTGGGTATGATTCCCCGCACTGAATTAGCCACGATAGCTAAAAAGGATGCGGGTGGATATCTTTTAACCGACGAATATATGCAAACTTCTATTAAAGGGATGTTTGCGGCTGGAGATCTTCGGGCAACCCCCTTCCGTCAAATTGTGACGGCAGCCGCCGACGGTGCAATTGCTGCGCACGCCGCGGCAAAATGTATCGACGAGCAACGATGCGGAATAAACTGAATCGTATAATCTTAGTGGCTGCAGGAAGTGCGGCCACATTTCTCATTATAGCGCTTTTACTTTCTACCGCTGCCGCGCGTGGTTCCGATCCAAACTTTTGGGATCCGGTTCCCACAGATGAGCTTGCAGAAAGCATTATTTCGCGTATGACAGACGAGGAAAAACTCGCGCAAGTTCTCATGTTTGGCTGGGCTGGTATGGATCCCTCTCCGCAAGTGGTGGCGTGGGTTGAGCGCCGTTCACTCGGCAGCATTAAGGTTTTCGGATGGAATACTGACGACACGTTCAAGGTTGCCGAGGCTATTACCCTCCTCCAAGAAAAAGCTGCATCAAACCGATTTGGGATTCCCCTTTTTGTTGCGACCGACCAAGAAGGTGGCTTAATTCGCCATGTTAAAGGCCGTACTTCGCAAACACCGGGAAACCTTGCTATTGGTGCAAGTGGTCTTTCCTCGGATGCGTGGTTTTCTGGCTACTATATTAGCCGTGAATTAGCCGCCCTTGGTATTAATCTTAACTTCGCTCCCACTGTGGATTTATATACCGATCACAATTCAACCGTTATCGGTACTCGTTCTTTTGGAGAAGACCCAGAAGGCGCTGGTATCCTCGGAGCTGCCTTTGTTTCAGGTAGCAAAGCGGCTGGAGTACTTACCACGGCTAAGCATTTCCCCGGTCATGGGCATACAGGATTAGACAGCCACGGTAGTACTCCCATTATTTTTATCGATGAAGAAACACTTTTTCAGCGAGAGCTCGTTCCTTTTAAGCGGCTTATAGACGCAGGTGTTCCCGCTATCATGGGCGGTCATCTTTGTTTTCCAAATATTACCGGTTCGCGCACTCCTGCAACTTTTTCTTCCTTTTTTCTAAAAGATGTTCTTCGCGAAAAGATGGGCTTTACTGGTCTTATTATAACTGACGATATTATGATGAACGGTGCTACTCATTATGCTGGTAGTGTATCCCGAGTTGTTGAGCTCGCTATTGAAGCCGGAAATAATATTGTTGAGTCTTCCACTACTCCGCATTTTTCTGATTCACTATGGGCTAACACTTTGAAAACTATGCGAGAATCGCCGGATTTTAAGGATAAAGTTACTGATTCAGCTCGCCGCGTTTTGCTTGCTAAAATTGATTATTTTAAGGACGACAACTCCGTCTATATTTTTCCCGAGATAACTAAAATCGAGGCCCGAGTTCCCGATCCAGATGCCGCTCATTTTTTCCAGTCTCAAGCAGTCCGTTCGGTTACAGTAATTCGCGACCGCACCCCATCACGCATAGAGGCATCTTCAAAATCGGTGCTCATTGCCTCTCAATTTCCAGCCTTTTTAGATGCTGGTAGAAAGCGTTTTCCCAATGCTGAAATTGTTGGTGTAAACGACTATCTACTGCGTATAGCCGGCAATTACGATACCATTGTATTTTGTCTTTCGGGCGCACAAAGCCTATCTACTTTACAGAACCTCCACCATCTAAAAGACCGTATTATTGTAGTTTCAGCCATGTCTCCCGTATTTCTTTCTGCAGTCCCCTGGGTAAACAGCGCTATCGCGGTATACAGTTATTCACCATGGTCATTTACCGCAGCCTTTGGCGCCCTTGCAGGAGATTTTACTCCTGGAGGAACCCTTCCCCTCAAGGATATCGAATGAACCGTAGAGTTTGCCCTCTTTCTCCTGAAAACTTTGATGAATGCACCGCATTTCTCCTTGCTCACGAACACCGGTGTGTTTCCCTTGTTTCAAATATTCTGGAAGATGGAAAACCTATTTTTGAAAAAAAGAAATCTTCTTTATTTATAGTTCTTTCGCGTACAGCTGCCGATGGAACCCGAGTAATCGATGGAGTTATATACCTATCTCCAGGGGGCACGCTTCTTCATCTTCTTTCAGATGCGGTAGAAGCGACCCAATACACCCGTTCTCTACGGTACTGGCTAAAAGGCCGGCGTATCCATTGTATAATGGGCACAATGGAGGGCAACCTCATTTTAGAGAAGGTTATGTTACAACAATCGTATCGAACACTGGACTACGATCTCATGGTTTTAACTAAACCTCCACAGGCCGCAGCTGGGGTCTTGCCCCAGCTACCAGAACCCCATCCCTTAGCTCATAAAAAACCGTCTATACGCAAAGCCTCTTTGAGGGATGCAAACCTTCTCCTCCCTCTTCAATTAGGCTATGAAAAAGAAGAGGTTCTTGCTCCAGGAAACACTCCGAACACAGCGAGAACCCTTACAGCTTTACGCCTTGCGCTGTCTCAGCAGCAGATATATGCCGGATTTTACGGAGATCAGGTAGTCGCTAAGGCAGGAACCAATGCCCGCGGTGTTAATTGGGATCAACTCGGCGGTATATATACCGATACGAACTATCGTGCCCTCGGCATAGCTTCGGCCCTTGTTGCCCATGTGGTTCGAAAACAAACGAAAGAAGGAAAAAAAATATGTCTTTTTGTTAAAAATAACAATTTATATGCAAAAAAAGCTTATGCTCGGGTAGGATTTGAACCTGATTCGGCATTTAGAATCGCTTATTATTGATTTTCAGGCCTTATTTCTCCAATAAGTCTTGTTTTTTCCTGTATATCACTATACTTAAAACAACATCATTATTTGATGTGCATGGGAGATCAAATTTATGTCACCAGTGTTGATTGTAGAAGACAATGAAATTAACGCAGAAATTATTACCATGCTCCTAGAAGAGCATGGGATTCCAAACGAACTTGCCGTAGACGGAGTGGACTCAATAGAAAAGTGTATTACAAAGCCCAAAGACTATTATTCCCTCATTCTTATGGATATTCACATGCCCCGGATGAATGGTTATGAAGCTGCTAAAAAGATTAAAAAGGAACTAGGGATGACGGCGCCCGTGGTTGCTCAAACGGCAACCCATACAACGGAAGCATCCATCTATGAACATCGCAGTTACATAGACGACTACCTTTTTAAGCCATTTAAACCCGAACAGTTATTTTCTGTAATTTCACGGTATATTTCGATAATCTAAAAAAGTTCGATCTTGGAAGCCCATAATCAGTTTACAGTTATTTTCCTAACTCGATAGAACGTTCCCAAGCTGCTAAAGCCGCCTTAATAATAGCTGAGCGAAATCCGTTTGCTTCTAGGGTTTCTACCGCAGCAATCGTGGTACCCGCTGGTGAGCACACTGCGTCTTTGAGCATTGCCGGATGGGTTCCTGTGCGTAAAACCATTTCTGCTGCACCTTTGAGGGTCTGTGCGGCAAAGCGAAGAGATTTTTCGCGGCTAAGACCCATACGAACACCCGCATCCGAAAGAGCTTCTATAAAAAGAAACCCGTATGCCGGGCCAGATCCAGAAACAGCAGTTACCGCATCCATGAGAGATTCGTCAGTTAATTCAGTTAAACCTGCACCACCCAAAAGGCGCTGCAGTTCCTGCACTTCTGAAGTACTAACCGTAGAATCAGGAGAGATCACTATCATTCCCATGCCCACCGATGCGGGAGTATTAGGCATAATCCGCATACAGCGCACATTTTTCCCAACGCTTGCATGAATAGACTTTAGAGTAACGCCTGCTGCCATGGATACGAGCACGACATCAGAATTAAGAACCGGTGCAATTTCTACAAGAACACTGTGAATATATTGGGGCTTAACGGCAAGAAAAATGTAGCCACAGCTACGAGCAATTTCACTGGCAGAACCCGCAATACGGCATTCTGTTTTTCGAGAAAATATTTCAGCTTTTATGGCGTCAGTATCATATACGATTACTTGTTCAGGGCCAGCTACTGCCACCACCGATTCCATGAGGGCCGAACCCATTACGCCTGTGCCTATGCATCCTGCTTTTATTCGTTCCATAGTCTCCCCCCTTAATTGCTATTATTTAGCGAGAAAAATTGTTCCCAAACGAGTTCCGTTCACAAGCGATTCGAGGCAACGGGGAGCACCACCGTTTGCCAGCAACATGGGTATACCGTACGAGGTTACTTTTTCAGCAGCCTCAAGTTTTGTTGCCATGCCACCAGTTCCAAAACTGCTGGAAGACCCAATCAAGATAGTATTGCGCAGTACTGATATATCCGGCACAACCTCTATAAGTTTTGCGTCGGAGTATTCTTTGGGGTTTTTTTCGTATACTCCGTCAATATCACTAAAGAGCATTAAAAGATCGGCTCCCCAGAGAATCGCAGTATACGCGCTCAAATTGTCGTTATCACCTATTTTTATTTCTTCACAAGAAACAGAGTCATTCTCATTAATTATTGGTACAACATGTTCGTCAACGAGGGTAAAAAGGGTGTTACGCATATTGAGGGTACGATGGTCATCTTGAAAATCATCCTTAGTGAGTAAGAGTTGTCCAATATGAATCCCGCGTTTTATAAACGCTTGTCGCCAGCTATCCATGAGTTCAACCTGGCCTATTGCGCATAAAGCTTGACGATAATGAATATCTTTTTTTCGCGCCCATCGATGCAGTGTGGAAAGTCCCGCAACTTGTGCGCCGGAAGAAACAATAACTAATTGTTTACCGCTTTCAATTAAATCAGCACATTGAGAGGCAAAATCGCACATGAACTCACGATTTATTGTGCCATCTTCTTTAGCGAGGGTATTTGATCCTAGTTTTATAACAATCTTGCGAGCAGTGGCTAAGCTTTCTTTAATCATGTACGGACGTGTCCTTCTCCGTCGATGTAATACTTAATCGTAGTAAGGGCAGAAAGACCCATTGGACCGCGAGCATGAAGTTTTTGTGTGCTTATTCCCAGCTCTGCGCCCATTCCAAATTCACCACCGTCGGTAAAACGAAGAGAAGCGTTCACATAGACACAGGATGAATCGATTCGTTGCTGGAAGCGCCGCGCATTTGTGCGGGATTCTGTAATAATAGAATCAGAATGTTTGGTGTTGTGCTGGTTAATGTAATCAATAGCTTCATCAAGGGAATCCACAACCCGTACACACATAATATAATCGAGGTATTCATACCCCCAGTCATCATCCGTAGCGGCTAGTACATTGGGAGCCTTTCCCAAAATGGCGAGAGCGCGTTCATCGCAGCGAATCTCAACGCCACCGGGTTTACCAGTTTTTTCTTCGTATTTTTCAAAAACAGTTTTAAGAGCAGGGAGTACATCGGCCGCGCGATCAGCATGAACGAGTAAACATTCCAGTGAATTACACGCTGCCGGTTTTTGAATTTTGCTGTTTTCTGCTATAGAAACTGCCATTGCTAAATTCGCAGATTCGTCTACATAAATGTGGCACACACCAGAACCGGTTTCAATAACCGGAACCTGTGCTGTTTCTACAACGCGTTTAATCAAGGCGGCTCCACCACGGGGAAGCGCTACGTCTATCTTACCCACAGCCTTAAGAATCCAATCCACATCGCCATAGCGATCTCCTTGGGAAGAGGGTTCAGATAAGGCAACTGCTTCGCTTTCTCCACCAGAAGCAGAAAGACCACTTTTAATAGCCGATACTATAGCTCGGTTTGAATCGAGTGCAGAGGAACTACCCCGCAGAAGCACCGCATTGGAACTCTTGTAGGCAAGAGCAAAAGCGTCAACCGTAACATTTGGGCGAGATTCATATATTACCGCTGCTACTCCGAGCGGTACTCGTACTTGTTTTATTTGCATGCCGTTGGAAACAGACCATCCTGAAATAACTTCCCCAATAGGATCAGTTTGAGAAACGAGTTCCCCAATCGCGGTGAGAATAGCATCTATACCAGAATTAGTGAGTTCAAGGCGCGCTATCATGCTTTCGTTCATGCCACCGGCACGAGCGCGTTGTACATCTCGAGCATTTGCCGCGAGGATTTCGTCACGAGCAGCATCTAATGCCGTTCCCACACCGAGCAAAGCCCGGTTTTTTTGGGCAGCCGTACACAAGGCAAGCCGTTCAGAAGCCGCGCGTAACCGTGAACAGACAGCATCGAGATTCATGAATAACTCCTAGAAATTCGCTAAGAAACAGATACCAAGGAGTACCGCAGCCCGGCACTTCTCCTCCGACCAGTCTTTGTGTGGAGGAAGGGTGTTTATATAGTACCAGAAGAATCCAAAATCAGGATCAATACGCACGGCGTATTCAAGGAAATTATCACTCTTTGCTAGTGAACCAAACAGTAGGAAGACAACGTCGTGAAGTACCGGAAGGAACTCTGAAAGCGACGAATTATAGTCATGACGTGACAAGTTACCACATAAGGTCGAAATGCGTGAAAGCATTTCCTCTTTTATGGACTCATCAGCCTTTTCTACCCATGTTTTCTGAACCAGCAACTCAAGATTTTTTTGAAAACTTGTTACAAGCTTCTTCTCCGCCTCGTCTCGTACGGTATCCTTATCGGTAACAATACCCTTGAAATACCCCATATCACCAAAAGCCTCAGCTAGTAGTAAGGAGTTAGATGCCAAGGTTGCGTCATCCGTTGAACTATAAAAAAGAGGCAATACTTTTGTCACTGCAGTTTTGACGGCTTTCGGAATCCCGTCGTCATTTTCAAAGATGGAAGTTTGCATACCTAAAGTTGACTTTTTATGCCCCTTTTGTCAAGGGTAGCCAGTACCCTCGCTGGTCATAACCCGCCCTCTTGAACAGTTTCTGCCTTATTGACGATTAAATACCAAAAGGTTACCTTATTACTATGAATGTACGAATATTGGGTGATCCGGTTCTCCGCGAAATATCCCAACCTATATTAGAAATAACTGACGAAATACGCGAGCTTGCTAAAAGAATGCTTGTGGTTATGAAAGAGACTGACGGAGTTGGTCTTGCCGGCCCACAAGTTGGTATAAGCAAGAGAATTTTCGTAGTTTGTGCAGACGACGGCATCGATCGTGTGTTCATCAATCCACAAATTATTGAAACATCTGTGGAAACCTGTGGCTATGAGGAAGGGTGCTTAAGCATTCCTGGATATTATGAACAAGTTGAGCGGCCAAAATATGTTACTATTCAGGCTTTGAACGAAAAAGGCCGCCGGGTTACTATGGAAACACAGGGGTTACTTGCCCGAGTCGTACAGCACGAAAACGACCATCTTGAGGGAACGATGTTCATAGACCGGATTGATTCCAAAAAGAAAGAAAAAATCGAAGCTAAATTCCTCAATAAAACCAGCTCAAAAGGAGCCTGACGGAATGCTTCGCGTTGTCTTTGCCGGTAGCCCCGATTGCGCTGTTCCTGCTCTTGAAGCTGTTGCCCTACAACACCAAATTGTAGCAGTTTTATCAAATCCCCCCGCTTCTATGGGGAGATCAAGAAATCTAGTTCCTACTCCAGTTGCTAAGGCAGCAGCAGAACTCAAGCTAGCAGGGCATATAGCAGAAGATGTACCAATTATTACACCAGAACACATCACAGACGAAATACGCGCGCAAATTGCTGCGGTTAAACCAGACGCCATAGCTTGTTTTGCCTATGGAAAGATATTTGGCCCTAAAACACTTGCCCTTTTTCCCCGCGGTGCAATTAACCTCCATCCCTCTCTTCTACCCCGCTGGCGCGGATGTGCTCCCGTTCCTGCCGCAATTCTTGCGCAAGACAAGGAAACGGGAATCAGTATACAACAAATGGTCCGTGAAATGGACGCTGGAGATATTTTAGCCCAAAAACGCTATCCGCTGGATGGCTCAGAAACTGCCGGAGACTTACTAGATACGCTCGCCCACGAAGGAGCACCACTCTTAGTCGAGGTTCTTAACCGCATTGAAGCAGGAAATCTTACCAGAACACCTCAAAACCACGATAAAGCTACCTATTGTGGTATGCTATGCAAGGATGACGGCGAAATAGACTGGAATACATCAGCGGAAGAAATAGCCGCAAAGATCCGTGCGTTTCACCCCTGGCCAGGTGCTTTTACACGCGCAAGGGAAACCGTTCTTCTCATTCATCAAGCGCATCCGTATGAAACCACGGAAGCTACAAATACTCCACCAGGAACCGTTTTCGACGTGGACAAAAAAACTGGGATTCTAGTACAAACGGGAAACGGTGTACTTGCTCTTGAGACACTACAATGGTGTGCAAAAAAACAACTCGACTGGAAGTCGTTTCTAAACGGAACGAGAAATTTTACCGGCACAGTTCTTGGAACTACCGCACAACCTGAAACAACACCATAAAAGGGATACTAGCATGAAGTTCAATCTTTCTGATTTCCGTATAGACTTTAATACACTTGCCGATCGTTTACGAGAAAACTCCCGTATTGTGCTCATAACCAGTGCAACTGTTTTATTAGTGACCGCCGCGGCCGCAGTTGTCGTGTTTTTTCTTTCCTTGCGTAGCGCAGAACAGGTTATGGTTCCTTCACTAACTGGTAAAGATATGGCCGTCGCCATGATTGAAATGCAAGAAAAAGAACTCTATCCACGAATCCAACTCAAATATTCAGATAAAATAGATGACAAGGGAATGGTTATGGCTCAAAGCCCTGCGCCAGGATCAATTGTTAAGGCGGGGCGACGAATAGATCTCACGATAAGCCGAGGAATCGTTATAGACAAGATGGAAAACTATGTGGGTCAAAGTGTAGACAATGTAAAAATGAATTTACAGTCGTTATTTGCTTCAATGGATACTCCACTCATCGCTATCGAAGATCCCCCCCTCTATCGTTTTTCTTCGGAACCAGCAGGAACAATTCTTGAGCAAACACCGCTTTCTGATACTGCTATAACGGGCCCCACAACAGTTGCAGTTGTTGTAAGCCGTGGGCCAGAATATGACCGTGTTAAAGTACCTGTAATAAATGGGCTTTCTATCGCTGATATGCTTTCTCGACTTTCAAATAGTGAAGTTGTGTTCGATTTTGCCACACGCTTCCCAGAAAGAGATGAACAAGCGGGTACTATTGTTGCTCAAACACCAGCAGGTGAAACCTTTGTCCCCAGCTTTTCCCGTGTAGCTGCTGTTGTTGCCATACCAGTAACACCGACAGAGGGCATGGTCTACGGTGTTTTTGAAGAAACTCTCCCCGAATACCCCTACCCATTCCAAGTACAAATTTCGGCAATCAGTCCCATGGGAGACCGTTATCAACTCGCATCGTTTAAACATCCTGGTGGATCACTTTCAATGCCCTATGCCGTTGAAGATGGTACCCTTCTCGTACTGACTATACTCAACAAAGAAGTCGGTACGTACGAAATCCACGAAAAAAAACAGCAGGACGACACTAACCAGGAGCAGTAAATGCGTACAAAGGTATGTTTGGTTCTCACCGCGCCCACCCTTAAAGAAAATTTAGCTCTCGTAGAATTATATCGCCATTGGATAGATATCGCAGAGCTACGAGTTGATTGCTTGTGCCACGAAGACCGCCTCGAGTTTCGCCAGTTCCCCGAACAAGCAAATATTCCTTGCATACTCACCGTGCGCCGTAAGTCTGACGGTGGCCAGTACGTTGAAGGCGAAGGTGCTAGAATAGCCCTACTTGCCCGAGGTCTCGCCTTTGCAGATATCAACCCAAAAAAGAATTTTGCCTATATTGATCTCGAGGAAGACCTACAAGTTCCTAGCCTTGAAGAAGCTGCTCGAGCCTTTAACACACGGATTATCCGCAGTGTGCATAATCTAAAAGGTCCTGAAACAGATATTTTAAACCGAGTACAAAAATTAAGACGTACCAAGGACGAAATTGCAAAAATTGCCTTTGTACCGCGCAACCTATCGGATGTAACCCGTCTTTTCCACGAAGCAAAAAGCTGTTCAAGTGAGGAGTTTATCCTCATCGCTATGGGGCAGTACGGGTTGCCGTCGAGAATTTTAGCCCCCTTGATTGGCTCATCTATCTGCTATACCTCAAGTGAACAGGAAATCCGTAGCTCCGATAATCCAATGGGGCATCTCGATCCTATTACCATGAATGAGATATACGCAATCCGATCCATTAATGAAAGAACCCGAGTTTTTGGCGTAACCGGCAGTCCGCTTTTGGCAACATCGAGCCCTCTCATTCATAACAAAGGCTATCGTACTCAAGCTATTAACGCGGTGTATATTCCGATTAAATCAGATTCTATTGAAGAATCAATTGAGTTTGCCGAAGAAACCGGAATTACTGGTATTTCTGTTACCTTTCCGTTTAAAGAAACCGTACTTCCCAACCTTTCAGAAATATCAGCAGAAACAGGCGAAATTGGAGCATGCAACACTATTATGCGCACTGGCCACGGCTGGAATGGCTATAATACCGATGGACCTGGGTTTGAGCGTGCAATTCTTGCTTTCCTCGGTACGCGTGACTTACGCAAATTCCATGTTTCTATAATTGGGGCAGGCGGAGCCGCACGAGCGATTGCTCATGCAGTTAAAGCACTACGCGGTAAAGCGTGTGTTTTTAACCGTACAACAGATAAAGCCTATGAACTGGCTCGCCAATATAATTTTAAGTGGGCACCACTCGAAATGGGCAGCACAACACTGATAGAAAAATATTCAGACCTCATTATTCAAACCACAAGTGTGGGTATGTCCCCAAACACAGAACAGGATCCACTCGATTTTTATGTTTTCGATGGCCATGAAGCCGTATACGACGTTATATACAAACCCGAAAAGACACGATTTCTTAAGCGAGCAGAAAAAGCGGGATGCCGCGTTTGTAATGGGTATACGATGCTCTTATATCAAGCATTCATGCAGTACAAATTGTTCACAGGAGTAGATTATGCCGAATAAGACTATGACAGCAGAAGAACAGAAAAAACTTGTTTCACACTATGCGCTCAACGACCTTGTATCCCGCGGAGTTCTTCGTTCTGGCATGAAAGTAGGACTGGGAACAGGCTCAACCATGATGCCGGCGATACATGTACTCGCACAGCTTCTAGCCGCCGGGAAACTCTGCGAAATCAAGGCGGTTTCAACAAGTTTTGAGACAACCATTGCCTGCGAGGAATTAGGGATTCCAGTGTATTCGCTCAACTCGCGAGAAATTAGCGGGTCTCTCGATCTCGCTATTGACGGTGCAGACGAAATTGATCCAGATAACAATCTCATTAAAGGCGGCGGTGCTGCCCTTTTGCTAGAAAAAATTGTGGCGTATAATGCAGATCAATTCGTAATACTTGCAGACGAATCAAAGGCAGTTCCTAATCTTGGAACTCGGTTTCCCCTCCCAGTGGAAGTTATTTCCGAAGCGCGTACAAGCGTAACACAACAATTGATTCGTCTAGGGGCTACGGCCGCCGTGCGCTACGGGGTAAAAAAAGCGGGACCGGTAATCACTGATAACGGAAATATTATTTTAGATTGTTTGTGGCCGTCGGATTCAAAATGCAATCCAAAAAGCCTAGAAGGCATAATAAACGAAATCGTCGGTGTAGTGGAAAATGGTTTTTTTACAAAACTCCGGCCAACAGTATACCTAGCCCACGCAGATGGCACCGTTGAGCTGCGCTAATTGGCACAGACTGAGCTGACCGGAATTTCATATTAGCGTTTCAAAATCCGACTGAGTATTGGATCTTTTTGTCGCCAGTTTTTATTAACCTTTACCTGCAAGTCGAGTCGCACATGATAGTCAAATATTTTTTTAATTTCTGCGTTCGATTCTGTCCTGATTTTTTTAATCATAGACGCACCCTTGCCAATTACCATAGCCTTTTGACTTTCTCTCTCCACCATAATAAAGGCACGAACCCATAACTCTTTCCCATTTGGTTTCATTTCCATATCTGCAATTTCAACATAGAGGGCATGGGGAATTTCATCTCGGGTATTGAGCATAGCCTTTTCTCGAATAATTTCTGCAATTCTAAAATCAACTTCCTGATCAGTATAGTATTCTTCAGGATACATTGGCTCTCCAACAGGAGCTATTTTATATATGCAGGAAAGCAGTTTTTTAACACTTTTTCCCGTTTCAGCAGAAATTTCAACTATACGATCGGTAGGAACTAAGGGCAGTGCAGTCTCAATAAAAAGATGCACCATTCCCGGGCGTGCTTCCGGCAAATCAATTTTATTTATACCTATAATGACGCGGTCTGAAACACCGGTAAGCAATTGGGCAATGGCAGCTTCTTCTGGCCCTGCTTCTCGAGTAGAATCAATTAAATACACAATACAGTCTGATTCAGGGAGACGATCTCGCGCGATTCCCTTTAAAAGCAAGTTCATTTTTTTCTCTGAATCGTGGTATCCGGGGGTATCTATAAAAACAAGTTGCCCCTCCGGAGTATTCACAATTCCACGAATAGCGTTTCTAGTCGTCTGAGGGAAAGGAGACACAATTGAAACCTTTTCCCCGGAAGCAGTATTAAGAAACGTTGATTTTCCCGCAGAAGGGCGGCCGATTATTGCAACTATCGCAGATTTTTTTTCCATTATTTCCTTGTTTTCGCTCATTTAATACGCACGAGGTCTTCAACTAAGGTTAGCACGCCAGTTGGACACACGCTGACACATTCACCGCAGGAATCACAGACAGCGTAATCTATAACGGGGATACCGTTAATCACCTTAAGACAGTCTTTTGGGCATGCCTTTTCGCACTTTAGACACTTAATACATCCAACCTTGCAATCTTTAAATACCTGTGCTTTTCGTGGGTTCCGATTAGAACACAGGGCTATAGCACCAGTACGTTCCACAGGCACTAATTCTAGCAGAAGGTTTGGGCAAACTTCTGTACATAAACCACAGCCAGTACACTTTGCGTAATCTACATGGGGTATTCCGTCGGCTCTCACGTGTATGGCGTCAAAGGGGCAGGCTGCTTCACAGTCGCCAAAACCAATACAACCATAATCACAGAGTTTTGTGCCATTTACCGAGAGCTTTGCCGCCTGGCAGGTTTTCACACCAATATAGTCGGCCTTAGTGGGGCATTTTTCCAGGACTCCCTGGCATAAAAGAACCACTACCTTCGTTACTGCGTCAGTTTTAACGCCGATTATATCCGCTATTTTATTCGCTACTTCCGCGCCACCAACCGGGCAACTGGAGGCCAGCACTTCTCCGCGCACAATCGCGGTAGCAAGAGCATCACAGCCAGCATACCCGCAGGCTCCACAGTTTGCACCGGGAAGCACCTCTCGTATTTCTTCTTCGGCAGGATCTACCTCAACGTAGAATATCTTCTTAAAGAATCCAAGTAAAAAGCCCAACAAGGCCGCAAGGGCAAGGGAAACAACCAGTGTTGCAATAATTAAATTCATTATCTACCTCTATTTAATAAGGCCTTCGAAGCCGCCAAATGCCATAGAAAGAAGGCCAGCGGCTACAAAGAGAATGGGCATACCTTTAAGAAACGCCGGTACAGGCGCAATTTTTAACCGTTCACGAATACCTGCAAGGAGTACAAGAGAAAGAAAAAATCCGCAAGCAACACCAATGGCATACACCAACGATTCAATAAAAGAATACCCTTTGATAATCACATCAAAAGTTACGGCAAGAATGGCACAGTTTGTGGTAATGAGGGCAAGGTACACTCCCATGGAACTATAGAGAGCAGGAGCCGTTTTTTTAAGGTAAAACTCAACTAACTGTACAAGACTTGCAATTACAAGAATGAATACCAAAATCTTGAGAAATTCCAATTTAAAAGGAACTAATATTCCATTATACAAGGGCCAAGTTACTGCGGTTGCCAGCACCGTTACAAAGAGTACGGCTACGCCCATTCCGGTAGATTTTTTTAAATTGGTAGACATACCGATAAAGGGACAGAGGCCTAAAAAACGCATGAGAACGATGTTTTCAATCAGCATGGCTGATATAAATATTTTTACTAAATCGGTCACTGTATGCCTCCACGAACGACACATTTTTTAATGAACATATTAAGAGCGATAAACATCCCAAAAACAAAGAAGCCGCCAGGAGCCTTTGCAAAGAACTCCATAGTGTAGGGTTCGGGGAGCAGCCGGAAACCGAGAATTGTTCCGGCTCCAAGGATTTCACGCACAGCCGAAATAGCAACAAGAACCCAGGTATACCCCAGACCCATACCGAGGGAATCAAAAATAACCTTATCCATACTTTGTCGAGAAGCAAAGGATTCAACCCGCCCCATGATAATACAATTAACTACAATGAGCAGAATAAAAACTCCCATAGCACTAGACAGTTCAGGAGTAAAGGCTTTCATCATCATATCCACGATAGTTGTAAAGGACGCAATCACTACAATAAAAATAGGGATACGAATGGACTGGGGTATCACTTTACGGAACAAACTAATAATCAGCTCACTCATCAATAGTACAAAGGTCATGGCGAGCCCCATACCAATACCATTTGCCACGGTAGTAGTAATAGCAAGCGCCGAACACAACCCAATCATGAGTGAAAGCAGGGGGTTTTCTTTAATTATGCCATTACTAAATATTTCTTTATAACTTTTCATATCTACTCCCTATTCTTGTTCCGGAATTTCGTTTAAGACAATCGGAGCAGAAAGAACTTTTCCTGCTTTTCCGCCCTGAGCTTCGGCTAAATATCTGCTCCCTTCTAGCGCGGCAACCTTAATTATATTTGCAACACCAAGGGTAGAAACAGTAGCGCTAGAAATTGCGTCTATGTCTCCATCGAGGGTCGTTGGGGCAACTAAAAAGGCATCATCTACCGATTTTCCAGTAAACGTTTCATAGAATTCAGGTTCAACCATTACATACCCGTAGTTCTGGGTATCCGTCGTTTCATTAATACGAACACCCGCTATCCTGCGGTCTGGCCCTATGCCCACCAAAACTGTAGAAGCCTTATAGGTTTGTCCACGAGCTTGAATTGCAATTCCAGAAACGGTAGTTCCGTTTCGAACAATCCAAGCGCTATCAAAAACTACTGACCGTTCAATAGTATTGGAAACTTCTGACGATACGTCTTCAAAGCTATGGCCAGGCCAAATATCCTCAAGGGCTATTTCCAGAGGCATTGGTGCAGCTTCTTTGATTATTGGAGCTGCTGCACTACCCTCTGCCGCACCATGGTTTGTTGCTAAATATTCGCCTGCTTGATATCCCGCAAGCTGCACTAATCGAGCTACACCTTTAGCAGAAATTGTTGCGCCAGAAATAGTATCTAAATCATCTCCGAGGCTAAACGGATCATCTAAGGATTTTCCGGTAAATTGATCCACAAAGGGAGACTCTGCTGTTTTAGTACCAATCTCGGGAGTATCAGCATTTTCTATAAAGACAAGCGGTTTGAGTTTTCGTTCAGTATCAGCGGCAACCAAAATAGTGGAGCTCTTATACGTGGGGCCGGTAACTCGAACAACTATACCTAGAACCTGATCGCCAGCAACCGCTAGATACGCGCCATCGAAACTGATGGAAGAAATCTTGCTTACTGGGAAATCTTCTAGAGTATCAAAACGTTCAGCTTCAGGGAAAAGCTGGTGCAAGCCCTTGGTAAGAGCACGAGCCTCATTTGCCGCGATGTAGGGGGCGGTCAACTGGTACACCAATGCAAGACACAGGCAGGCGGTTACCGTAAATGCAGCTAAAATTGACGAAAGTTTTATCATGCTTTTCATGCGATGGCCTCTTTGCTTTTACGCCGGGAGGGCTTACCGTATTTTCGAGGGATCATCCGGTTAAGAAAGGGTACAACCGCATTCATAATCAGAATGCTAAACATAACTCCTTCGGGAAATCCGCCAAAGACCCGAATAAGGGCGGTGATCAAACCACAACCCGCACCAAAAAACAGGCGACCAAGAGGCGTAACAGGGCTTGTGGCATAGTCAGTTGTCATAAAAACTGCGCCAAACATAAGCCCGCCGGAAAGAAGGGTAAGAAGAGGATCAATACCCGCGAGAGCAGTTACGCCAACCGCGGTTACTAGCATCGCAAGAGGCGCACGCCAGTCAATTATTTTAATAACAACAAGAAAAATAAAAGCTGCAACAATAAGAAAGATTGCCGATTCTCCAATGCAGCCACCGCGATGGCCAAAAAAGAGGTTTGTATATACTTCGGAAGGAGAAAAGAAACCAGTTAAATCGGCAACCTCTTCGGCAGAGTGTACAAAACCTTCAACTGGTTTAATAAGGGTAAGAGGGGTTGCCGTAGTAATAACATCGGGAACAAGGGCCGTTTGAGGAGAAAGCCAGGTTGTCATTGGTTTAGTAAAACTCACCACCAAAAAAGCCCGACCAATAAGAGCTGGGTTAAACACATTTGCACCTAAGCCACCAAAAAACTCTTTACCCACTACAATAGCAAAGAAGGAGCCGAGAACAACCATCCATATCGGTGTGGCTGGTGAAACCACCATACCAAGGAGCAAGCCGGTAATAACGGCACTAAAATCGCCAATACGAACATCCTGCCGAGTAGCCAAACGAAAGAGGGCTTCAAAAACCACACAGGAAACCACAGATGCTATTAAAATAACTAGTGCAGGTAGGCCAAAGAGATACACTCCCCAGCCGGCAACCACCAGCAAAACAGCGACCACGATCATCATGATTTTTCGTGTTGAAAACTTAGACCCAAAATGCGGGCTCGAAGATAAGTAAATCTCATTTTTATCTGACGGTGCCATCAACTGACTCCTTATTTTTCTTTTGCCTAGCAGCGCGTACACGTTGTTTACCCACTCGGAATCGCTGCACAAGCTGTATTTGTGCGGGGCACACATAGGAACAAGATCCGCATTCCACACAGTCCAACAATCCGCAACGGATTGCTTCTTGAAGGTTATCGGCCCTGAGTGCCCGATCCATCAATACCGGAGAAAGGCCGCAATTACAGGCCACGATACACCGACCACAGCCAATACAGGCAGATTCTTCCTGCAGTATAGTTTCTTTTTCGGTAAGAAATAAAATCCCTGATGTACACTTTTGTATTGGGAATGCAGCACTCTTCATGGCGCACCCCATCATAGGACCACCAGAAAGAATTTTTACAACCCCAGGATATAAAGGAATAACTTCAGGGATAAGATCCCCCATTAAGGTTCCCACTGGAACAACATAATTCCCTGGGGCCCCACAGGCACCCCCAGAAATAGTCAAAGCTCTTTCAATGAGAGGTTTTCCCAGCCGAAATGCTTCGGAAAGCGCCTTAAGCGTTCCCACATTTTGAACCACGCAGCCAACGACAGAGGGAAGCCTTCCCGAAGGTACTTCGCGCCCCACGGCTGCTTTAATAAGCATTTTCTCGCTACCCTGAGGATACTTTGTTCGGCACACTTTAACAGAAATTGAATGGGCCCCTGCACCTACAGGATTCGATTTTTGATCGGCAATTGCCTTTGTGAGGCTTGGAAGAAGCCAACGCTTGTTATCTTCTATAAGGAGGAGGCCGGTTCGCGCACCAGTAATATGCATGGCTATGGCAATACCATCAACCACAGCGGCCGCATGTTCTTCCATTATACGCCCATCCACCGTTAAAAAAGGTTCACACTCGGCACCATTGGCTAATAAATATTCAATTTGTGTACCAACGGGAGGTTTTAGTTTTACATGAGTTGGAAACGATGCTCCGCCCATTCCGACGAGTCCTGCATCCCGTATCCGTTCTAAAGCAACTTCTTTTGTGCAAGTAAACGGATCCATGGGAGGCATAAACGCCGTTGCACCACTTTCATCGGCCTCAATAACAATACAGGGAACCTCAATGTTCCCTGGAACAAGACGATTCTCTATCTTTTTAACTATTCCTGAGATGGAAGCATGAACGGGAACCGACATATTTGTATCAGCTGCAGCTATTTTTTGGCCAAGTGCCACAATATCGCCCGGCTTTACCAGCGGTGTATTAGGCATTCCACCTTGGGTTACCGGAATCCATACCATTTTAGTTGAAGGAAAAGCAGGAGTTAATGGAAAAGACTCCGTAGTCCTTTTCCGTTCGGGCGGATGGATGCCGCCCTTGAAGGATTTGGTTTTCATATAAAAATACTACCCCCCGAGTCAGTATACGTCAAGTGAACCTTTTCTATTAAATACGAATAGAAAATAATACGATTGTTAAATCAACGAAAAAATCATATCATGAACTATCAATTACGTAAAACCATGTCTAAAGTAACGATTGGTTTTTTTCTTTGTTATAGTATAAACGGAACATCCTCTGGAGGATACTATGATTTTCTCACGACATTTTCTTTTCAGCATAATTCTATTTTTTTGTGCTGCCCCACTAATTTTCTCCTACAATCCGCCTCCTGGAGGCGATTCAACTAACACTTTTTTTTCCCCTGAACTACTCGGTGGTAACTCCAGTGTAACCGGTGGCCCTTTTGCGGCTTCACTTCCCGGTGAACTCACGGTGAATCCGGCACTTTCAGCTGGAGAACAACGCATTGCACTAGACGCATCTTATGCGTCAATTATTAGTGCAGGAAACGAATCGGGGATTGGTCACTTAGTTAATATTGGTGCACTCTATCCCACTCGCAAAGGGGTTTTCGGCGGTAGTGTTCACTTTATTACCTCTCCCTTTATAAGCCTTCCGCTCAATACAGCGGGCTTTTTGCATGGAAGCTTTTCCAAAGACCTTACCGATAGTCTCTATATGGGAGTCGGGTTGCTTGCATCTACCGGAGACGGATGGGGGCTCAGTGGAGAACTGGGAATCCTGTATCGTGCAGGTGATATAGCCTTCCTTAAAGATGCAAAAATTGGATTTTCTCTCACAGGTCTCGGCCGAGCCTTTACTCCAGACACCTGGGGTCTTGACGGCGCTAATCCAACAGGGTATCCGTCTGCCTTTACTCCTCACGCTGGTATTGCTGGAACGCTCGTGAGTACCAATGATGTAAAACTAGGCATGTCGGTAGATGTTTCAACACCTACCGTTCAAAACTTTGTGCTTGATACCGGTATAGAAGCAGTAATAAAAGACCGCGTTACCCTGAGAACTGGCTGGAACTTTAATATGAAGGAGAGCATAAAGAAGGCGCAAACCTATATTCCATCTTTTGGAGTAGGTGTAAACCTCAAACTAAATTCTCCTAAAAAAGACTCCTTCCTTGATCGAAAGGGTTGGGCACAAAGCGAAATGACTCCCTCTCTTGGTGTAAAACCGCTGTACGAAGACTTGTACGCAATTGGCGGTGGAGTAAACATTCGTTTAGGCATAACCGACACCAAACCACCGGTTATTTCGCCTGATTATCCTAAACCAGCATATTTTTCACCAAATAACGACGGTGTACAAGACGTACTCTTATTTCCGCTGAGTATAAAAGATCAAAGAGACATTAGCGCTTGGTCCTTCGTTGTACAAAACAAATCAGGCGAGGTCATCAGAACCATTGAAAACAAGGAAGCCCGCCCCGAGATGGAAGATCTCAGGTCTTTCTGGAAACTCGCTACGCGGGTTAAGCAGGGAGTAGCCCTACCCGAACACATCCGCTGGGATGGTTCAACAGATTCCGGAGAAACTGCCCCGGACGGCACCTACACCTTCTATTTAACAGCAAAAGACGATAATGGTAATTTTGCCCAAACCGAAAACTACACGGTCTATATAGACAACACACCTCCCCAGGTAACAGCACAAACTCCTACTGGAGCGAATGCTATGATATTCAGTCCAGATGGCGACGGAAACAAGGATACGTTTACGATCGCCCTTTCAGGATCTACTGAAGATCTGTGGAAAGCAGAGTTCCTCGATGCCGCCGGTACGGTACTACGTACCATTGATGTTTCCGGTAGTCCGAAGGACAGTGTTTGGAATGGTAAAACGGATAGCGGAGCTATAGTACCCGATGGAGTTTATTCTTACCGAATCAGCGCTATTGACCGCGCAGGAAACTCAGTATCAGAACAAATTTCTAACATTATTGTAGATACCGTAAAACCGGCAATTAATATAACCATTAATACTAACGCCTTTTCTCCAAATGGAGATGGCAAACTTGACACAGTAAACCTTGAGCCGAGCATGCCAATTACATCGGGGCTTGTAGATTGGTCTATCAGCATAACTAATCCCGACGGCACGGCTGTTCGTACCTACACAGGAACTGAAAAGCCTGTTTCCATCGCCTTTGATGGTAAAAATGATTCTGGGAAAACCATTCCCGAGGGCAACTACCAAGCGGTGTTTGCAGCCCTTTATACTAACGGGCACGCACCTCAGGTTAAGTCCGCA
This sequence comes from Treponema sp., assembly GCA_012838745.1. Lineage (GTDB taxonomy): Bacteria > Spirochaetota > Spirochaetia > Treponematales > Treponemataceae > Teretinema. The sequence continues at coordinate 21,763 of DUOS01000061.1, forward strand.
CCATTTGAACTGGACATAACACCACCTGAAGCACAGGTTCGAGCAAAAGAATCTATATTCTCACCCGTGGGTGATGGAAAACTTGATACTGTAACCTTTATCCAACAAGCGAGCAAAGAAGCCGGCTGGACGGGAGAAATATTCGCACTCACTAAGACAGGAGAGCCTCGCGGAGAATCTGTACGAAACTTTGACTTAGGGCCCACTCCTAATCCAAACCTCCTATGGGATGGCCGCGACAACGACGGTAAGCTCGCCCAAGACGGCATATACGGCTACCGACTCACTGCGACCGATCGAGCTGGAAACACGGGATATTCCCCTATCGCTAAGGTTGAACTAAACACCGAAAAAGCAGATGTAATACTGCAGATCAACACGACAGCCTTTTCTCCAAACGGGGACGGAAGTCAGGATAATATTGTGTTCGCTCCTATTCTCAAGGCCACTACGCCAACAGACCGTTACAGCCTCAGCATAGCGAATAATTCTGGCACTGTAATAAAAACATTTAGTGGCACGGGATCAATTCCCGCTACCATTTCTTGGAACGGTATTATGGATACTGACGGTGCAGCCACGGGAACTCGCGCTCCAGACGGTACCTACCGGGCGATCCTAGTAGTAACACTGATCAACGAGCAAACATCACAGTCTGCCTCTCCCGACTTTGTGTTAGACACCGTATTCCCTGCTATAGAAATTGTAGCACCATATACGGTTTTCTCTCCAAACAAGGATGGCAACCGAGATACCGTACCTATTACTCATAAATCTTCTCAAGAAGATTTGTGGACTGGAACGATAATCTCTGAAAAGAAAACCATTGTACGCACGCTCTCCTGGCGTGGAGAAGCGGGCGATTTCGAATGGAGTGCCACTGATGATACCGGCAACCGAGTTCCCGATGGAAACTACTCCTATAGCGTTACTAGTACAGACAAAGCTGGAAATAAAACAACGCGCAACCTCAACGGCATTGTCGTGGACTCTCGCATTCCTAAGGGATATATAACAGCAGAATCACCGGCTTTCTCGCCAAACGGAGACGGTATCCTTGATACACAACGTTTAACCATAGTAACGAGTATTCCAGAAGGGCTTGCTTCTTGGCGAATACGTATACTCTCCGATGGAGAAAAAGATACCAAGGCTGCAAAAACCTGGGATTCATCAACATCTAATACTCTTCCCGCAACTATTCGCTGGGATGGAAAAGACGATGCAGGCACAACTCTCTTGGGTAAATACTACGCAGAACTTAACCTCGCCTACCACAAGGGAGACGTGGTAACCGTTCGCTCTACTTCGTTCTTAATTACAACCCAAGCGCCTGAACTAAATGTTACGTTACGACCGAGATACTTTAGCCCGGATAATGATGGTATTGACGATGAATTATTTATAGATCTATCTGCGAAATCGGTAGCGTCCTTTGTAGACTGGTCCTTTGAAATCCGCGAACCTCAGGGAAGCGCTGGAAACATTTTCTGGAAAACTGGTGGAACTAATAAAATTACGGAACGAATTGTCTGGGACGGTCGTTCACTCAAGGGTGAACTAGTACAGGCAGCAACCGATTATCCGTTTACCTTCACGGTAAAAGATTCTGTGGGCATGGTATCGGTAGTACGCGGCTACATCCCCGTAGATGTTCTGGTTATCCGCGATGGCAATCAACTCAAGATTGCTGTTCCATCCATAATTTTTCGCGAAAACGCGGCAGACTTTAACGGGCTTGATCAAGGAATCGTAGACAAGAACGTTCAAGTTCTCAAACGTATTGCCGAAATAATCAACAAGTTCCGCGATTACCGTATCCAAGTTGAAGGACACGCAAATAACGTGACCGGAACTCAGAAGGAAGAAGAAACAGAACTGATTCCGCTATCTCGAGAACGTGCACAAGCAGTACGTGAGTTCTTAATCCGTAACTCTGTAGATGGCTCTCGCCTTTCCACAGTAGGTATGGGAGGAACGAAGCCTGTTACTGAGCGCGCTGACCGCGAAAACTGGTGGAAAAACCGGCGAGTAGAGTTCATTCTGCTCAAGTAACATAGCTAAGGACCCCGGTTATCGGGGTCCTTTTTTTTAGTTTTAGTATAAATATATTGAATAAAAAAGAATTATTTACGTGCTACTAGAACCATGGTACGAGCTTTTTCGTTATAGGGAGAAAAATCAAAATCACCGTATATTTCCACTGAAGAAAAACCGGAAGCAATCATGAGCCGTTTGAGTTCAATTGCGGAATAGAGGCGTTGTACATATACATGATCAACTTTTGTACCATTCTTATCTATAAGCATCCAGCGGGAACGCAATCCTTCCCAAGCACCTTCTACAGAAAACTCGGTAAGTACGGTAAACCCACCGCGTTCAAACCATTCCCCCTCGGTAAAATCGCGTACCGCAATTTCTCTGCCGGTCATTTCAAGAATAAACCAGCCACCGGGTTTAATGGATTGTGCGATATTCGACAAAATCTGTAAGTCTTCTTCTATAGTGTCGCAATAGCCAAAACTCGTATATAAACTCACCGCAGCATCAAAGGCTTCAGGGCGAACAAAAGATCTCAAATCTGCCTGTACAAGCTCAACATATACTCCTTCTCCCTGCGCTGTATCCAACGCAGCATTAAGAAAAGGACGTATCAAGTCTACGCCGGTTACATGGGCGCCACGTAACGCAAGTTCCACCGAAATACGCCCAGGGCCGCATCCAGCGTCTAGAATTGTAGGTCCGTCGGACTGGTCTCCGTCTGTATGTTCTCCATCGGAGGGTTCCCCTTCAGAAATATTTATCTCTGTACGAGGGTCTCGAATTTTTGCCCCTATTATGCGCAAAACACTTTCCGCTACCGTGGGAGCTTCGGCCCAGCGCTGTGCATCAAAAAGAACTGGAGAATATTGGGCCCAAAAAGACTCATTTTCAAACCAATCGCGTTTTTTCATACTATTCCTCTCCCTTGCAAGTATAGCATAATCGCCTTATAATTAGTTATGTAAAAAATGTCTAATGTAACGTTGCAAAAACGTATTATAATATTCTTTCAGGAGCTTTTACATGGTCATTCTCACGCTTAACTGCGGCAGTTCTTCAGCTAAATACCAGGTTTTCAACTGGACAACACGAGATGTTATCGCATCGGGTGTTGTGGAGCGCGTAACCCAGGAAGGCGGTTCTATTACTCACATTGCACCGGGAAAACCCGAATATACGATGAAGCATGAGTGTCCCAACCACACCATAGCAGTTGAATTAATTATTCGAACCCTCACCGATCCAGAAGTTGGCGTTATCTCCGGCATGAACGTAATAAAAGCCGTTGGGCACCGTGTGCTTCACGGGGGAACTAAGTTTATTAAATCAGTAATCGTTACCCCGCAAGTTCTAGAAACATTCCGCGAAGTACAAGATCTTGGCCCATTACATAATCCGGCTAATATCATGGGAATTGAGGCTGCTCAAAAAGTTATGCCCAATGTTCCCCATTGCGCCGTGATGGATACAGCTTGGCACCAAACCATGCCAGACACTAGTTTTATGTATGCAGTTCCCTACGAGTGGTACGAAAACTACGCAGTACGCCGATACGGCTTTCATGGAACAAGCTTTTTATATACAGCAAAACGCGCCTCGGTACTTCTCGGTAAAAAACCTGAAGATACCAATGTCATTATTGCTCATATTGGAAATGGTGCATCCATGTGCTGTGTAAAAAATGGTAAGTGCCTCGATACATCCATGGGGCTTACCCCGCTCGAAGGCCTTGTTATGGGAACTCGCTCGGGAGACTGTGATCCAGCGCTTTCGTTTTACATGATGCGAAAGGCCGGCATGAGCGTTGAAGAAATAGATACTGCTCTCAATAAAAAGTCTGGACTTCTCGGTATTACCGGCAAATATGCAGACCGACGAGACGTAACAAAAGCATATCAAGATGGAGATAAACGAGCGGCACTCGCGTTCAATATGGAAACATACCGGGTGCGAAAATATATCGGTTCATATATGGCCGCAATGGGAGAGGCTCCCGATGCCCTTGTGTTTACCGCCGGTGTTGGAGAATTTCATGCCCCCATGCGAGAAGGTTTTTGCAAAAACCTTGAACACATGGGAATAATACTAGACCCAGTTAAAAACGACCTTGCTCGCACACGAAACGCAGAAACGTGCATTAGTGCCGACAATTCCCCTATCAAGGTTTTTGTTATTCCCACTGATGAAGAACTCGTTATGACCGAAGATGCTTACGCACTCATGAAGGGCACCTACGATGTTCACACTAATTTCACCTATTCGTTCCAGTCGGCTGACTATGAAAACAAGGGAAGAAAAGAAAGCCTCAAGGCAGATTTAGAAAAAACCCCAGGGCTAGCTGATATAATCGTAAAAATACCAGGAAAAAAATAACAGTTGTAAAAGTGAGGGTGTATGGACATTCTTGGAATCGGAAACGTACTACTAGATATTTTCTGCTTTTCTGAAGAAGACACTGCGCTCTCGCTGGGTTTACATCCTAATAGCTCCGTGCGAGTAAGCCCAGAACGCCTCGATGAGCTACTTCTTGCTATCACGAATCCCGTATATGTTTCGGGTGGAGCCGTTTCAAACTCCCTTAAAACAGCTTCAGCTCTTGGCTTTACTTGCGGTGCTATTGGCTGCATTGGGCAAGAGGACAGAGAAAATGATCGTTGGGCCCGTATCATTACTGCAGACCTTGCAGCCTACGGAGTTCAACAAATACTAGAAGAACGAAATGTTACTACTGGGCGCCGTCTTATCTTGCACATGCCAGGAGGCGTTACCTCCATTGCTTGGGCACCAGGAGCTGCGCCCACTCTGCGCCCCGAACAAATTGAAGCAGATCTTGTAGCTCGAACCAGCATGGTCTATCTTGACGGCCACCTTCTAAAAAACACTGCAATCACCGACCGAATAATAACCCTGTGCAAAGGATTTTCCGTACCCCTCGTTATTGATATTGGAACGGTAGAAACAGCGTCAAAAAGAAGCTCATCCATACCTGAATTTCTCACCAGAACAGACTGCGTTCTCCTCGTGAACGAAGATGAAGCTTTTCCGCTTGCCGTTACCCTTGAATCAATCGTGCCCGGAGATCGTGGTATGCAAAGTGCCTCTTCCTTTGTCGATTCTATTTTTTCTTTTTTTACTACAAAAAAACAGGCTTTCCCCTGTATTGTTCGAAAAGAAGGACCGGGAGGCGCCACAGCGTGGCATCGCGGCACCCGGATACACCGTGATACCCAAGAGGTAGCCCACTGTATAGATAAAACAGCAGCAGGTGATGTTTTTGGCGGCGCGTTTATGTGCGCTTTTTTGAAAAATGCTCCCCTTTCGGATGCTCTTGACTTCGCCAATACAGCCGCTAGGCATGCACTCTTCGTTCCTGGAAGCCGCCTCGACTGGAACGATTTTGTCGCACTGCGAGATGAACTACCTTTAAGCTAACTAATATTGTAGGTCGTTGTACAACCAACAACAGTGGCAGTAGTAATAACGGTTTTAGCTTTATAAAACCTTGTACAAAGGATATACTGATCTCTTATGAAACAAGTACTGATCATCGACGAATCAAGCATTTTCCGTGATTACATTAGTGAAAAGCTCGAATCCCATAATGTTGAAATTACTGTCTGTGTTGGAAAGCTTGATAGTTTATCCAAGATGCGTAGCCTTCTCCCTGATCTTGCAATCATAGATTACGCCTCAAGCAAAGAGTTTCTTTTCGAACTTCTTGAAGAAAAGAGCCGCGATCCTAATGCAAAAAAAATACCAATAATTCTTATGGCACAAGAACTTGATACCAAAATTGTTACCAATCTAGCTTCGTTTGGAGTCCGTAAGATTATTCCAAAACCTATAAAAATAGATCAGCTTTTCCTTGCTATCTCTCATTTTCTATCAATCGACTTTAATATAGATGTTACCCCCTGCATTTTGGAAGCTCGGCTAAACGACAACGTCATTTTTATTGAAATTGCCCAAGGTCTTAATCGTGAAAAGTTCGGATTACTTAAATACCGGATTAGAGAACTCATCGAACTATACAAACTCGCAGTGCCTAAAGTCCTGGTTATGATGACCGACCTAGCGCTATCCTTTGCTGATGGTGCTAATCTTGAATTGCTCATGGCAAGCATTCTTTCTGATCATCGAATACACAACCGAAATATCAAAATTTTAACCATGGATAGTTTTACTCGTGAATTTATCGAAGGAACAAAAGAATACCGAGAAATTGAAGTATTGGATAACCTCACCAAAGCTATAGATTCTCTTATAAAAGATTCCGTCCCAGGAGATACAGTCTCCTCTGTAATTTCAGAAAAAATATTAAGTGTTGGAACCACGAACGGTGCTCCGGCAAACTTCGAAATGCGTTTCAAGTCTGAGCTGGAAACACTGCGCTCGGTTGCTAAAGACATTCACATCGCCGTAATCGACGATGATGTAGTAATACGCAATATACTGGCTAAAACATTTCAAGCAATAAATGCAAAAGTAACTCTTTTTGAATCCGGAATAGCCTTTCTTGCTCAAAGCAATTCAAAGCAGTTTGATCTCGTCTTTCTCGATCTTATTATGCCCGAAATGAACGGATTCCAGGTATTGCAAAGACTTCATGATAAAAATTTTACCAGCCCAATTATAGTGCTTTCTGCAGTAAGTAAACGCGAAGCCGTTATGAAAGTTCTTTCGTCCGGTGTAAAAAGCTATCTCATAAAGCCACTTGAGCCGGAAACTCTCCTAAGAAAGACCATAGAGGTTTTAAAGGCAGCAATCTGATATGTCAAACATAGACAACTCTGCAGACGATTATCTGAGGCGATCGCGCATCCCTTACTTGGTTCTTGATGAAACAGGCATTCCCATTGAATGGAACGCCTATGCTGAAGCCTTGTTATCTATATCTGGGGAAAGCCCCACAGGTAAGGGAAAACTTCCTTCAATCCGTAAGCTTATTTTAGAACGAACCCATCCAGGCGATACCGAAAAGTTTGATGCATTTATGGCGGGGGAACAGGATTTTTTTGCCTATGATTTTACGCGAAAAAATGAAACAGAAGATGCTTCTTGGTACCGGATGAATGTGTACCGTCAAGAAAAAAACCGTTTTTTTGCCCTTATAGACGACATTACTCCGCAAATAATCAAAGAAACGCATCTAATCGAAGCGAAAGAAAACGCAGAAAAAGCAAGCCTTAACCGGAGTCAGTTTCTTGCAAACATCAGCCATGAAATCCGCACACCTATCCAGACCATTATCGGCATGGGGGAACTACTGGCTGATACTGAACTTGATGAAGAACAAACAGAATATGCACGGCAAGTACAGTTTAGTGCCGATGTCTTGCTTACCCTTATTAACGACATACTCGATATTTCTAAGGTAGAAGTTGGAAAGTTAAAAATAGAATCTATTGATTTTGATCCAGTCGATGTAATTGAACGCACGGTAGATCTCGTTTCGATGGAAGCCTATAAAAAGGGCCTAGAAGTTAATATTGATATCAGCTCTGATATTCCTGCTGCTATTGTTGGAGACCCGCACCGGCTACAACAAGTAATACTCAATCTGGTAAAAAATGCAGTAAAATTTACTGAATCCGGAGAGATCCTCCTACGAGCTTTTCCCGGTACCGGAGATCCTGAAAGATCGAGCATCAGTCGACTAGACCAAATTCTGTACGTCGAAGTAACCGATACTGGAATTGGGCTAGAAGAAGCCGTTATGAAAAAACTTTTTACAGACTTTTTTCAAGCCGATAGGTCTACAACAAGAAAATACGGTGGAACAGGGCTGGGGCTTTCTATTTCACGGAATATCGTTTCACTTATGGGTGGAAAAATAGGTGTTTCGGCAAATGATCCACGGGGCAGCCGCTTTTGGTTTGAAATACCCCTAATCCCCGCAGAAACACAACCGACCCCGAGAAAGCTTCTCTTATCTAGTCAAACTCGGTTCTTACTCGTGGACGATAATCCCCGTACACTCGACATACTTACCGGTATGCTCGCCGCACACGGATACTATCAAGTATCTCGGGCTGATTCTGGCAAACAAGCTCTTTCCCTCATGCATCTATCCAACCACGCAGGAGCACCATTTAATATACTTTTTATTGACATGGTAATGCCCGATATGGACGGATGGCGGCTTGCTGCGGAAATTAATAAAGACCCTGAAATAAACCATGCGCAGCTATATCTCATGGTACCCGAAGGTAGCTTTGGCGCAGAAGCGAAGATGAAGCTCCTTGACTGGTTCAACGGCTATTTATATAAACCGATAAAAAGACGCCTCCTCTATGATTTACTTCGCGATCATTCACAAGCATCTCTTGATCTTGAAGTCCTAGAGGAACTAGAACCCGTTGAAGATGACGTTCCCATACCGGAACCATATCCTAATACGGCTGAACCACCAGACCTCGCTTCTTCTGTCATCATACAACCACAAAAAAGCAAGCCTGAATCAGAAACTGTTGCAAAATACCAAGAAGATATCGCCGCAGGACTCACTATTTTAGTAGCAGAAGACCACCCGGTTAATCGCCGCTTACTAGTTATTTTTTTGGAAAAAGCTGGAGCCACAGTAATCCAAGCAGTAGATGGTCAGGAAGCAATAGAAGCCATGCAGGTAAATGATATTGATCTCATTTTTATGGATATTCAAATGCCCCGTAAAAATGGATATGAGGCCGCTGCTTGGATACGTAAAAAAGGTATAAAAACGCCTATAATCGCCTGCACAGCCAGTGCTCAGGAAAATGAAAGAGAAAAGTGCCTTGCCTGTGGCATGAACGAAATACTACCCAAACCCTTCAAGCGTATAGATGTTTCAAAACTTTTAACGCGTTTTGCTCCAAAAAAAGACAAAAAACAAGAGGATCCCCTTGTTTTTAATTCAACTCAGTTCTTTGATATTATGATGGGAGACACCGACGCCATGGCTTCCCTTGCCCGAGAATATACGGCACAAACAGACGAACACCTAAAGATTTTAGAAATCGACCTAGCAGAAAATAACATTTCTGCAATACGGGCAACCGCACATTTAATTAAAGGAAGCTCTCTTTCTATTACCGCAAACCGGGTAGCAGAAATTGCAGAAGAAATTGAATTAAACCCCGAAGGAGATATTCAAATACAGGTTTTTCGCATACACGATGCCTTTATTTCACTCAAAAAACGTTTTACCCAGGAGGGTTATATATGAGACTCGCTTCCTACCATATTCACACAACATTCTGCGACGGCTTAGACACACCCGAACGCATGGTTAAGGCAGCCATCAAAGCTAAGGTCCAAGAATTAGGCTTTAGCGCTCATAGCGCTTGGCCTCTTACTACTGAGTGGCATCTTTCAACAACTAGATTTGCAGAATATATCGATACTGTGCGCAGCCTGCAAGAAAAGCACAAAAAACGAATCCGAATACTTTGCGGATTCGAGGCGGACTATATTCCGGGTGTTACTGCCCCAGACTCGTCGATCTACAAACAATTTTCGCCAGATTATCTAATAGGATCAATCCACATGCTACTATCTCCTTCACGCAAAACTTCTTTCGGATTATGGTCTGTAGACGGGGCCGTAGAAGACGTTGCACACGGCCTTGCACAGGTGTTCAGGGGCAACGGTAAGCGTGCAGTACAGTTATACTGGCATACTGTTCGAGAAATGGTTTCTAGCTGTGATTTTGATATTGTTGGTCACCTTGATCTAATACGTAAAAGAAACGGTGTATTGCACTTCTTCGACGAAAATGAGGGTTGGTATAAACGTGAACTCGCTGAAACTGTTCGAACCATCGCCCGTTCAGGAAAAATTGTTGAACTAAACACTGGCGGCATGGCTCGAAAAGCTATTGACGGGCTGTATCCTTCAGACACCTTACTTTCCCTGCTTTATAAAAGAAATGTTCCGGTTACCCTTTCTTCCGACGCCCACTGCGCCGATGATTTGGTTTTTGGCTACGACAGCGCGTTAGCGGCTGCTCGGAGAGCAGGGTACCAGGAAATTCATTTCTTAGGGCGCGATGGGATCGAGGCGGTTAAAATCGATACCGTTGGTAGCAGTAGCTAACGATTCCTGCGCTCTTCGTCACTTTGACATTCTATACACATAAGAGCATAGGGAATTGCTTCAAGGCGTTCCTTGGGAATCTTTTTCCCGCAACGCATACAAGCACCAAACTTTCCCTGTTCAATACGTGTAAGAGCTGAATCAATAAGACGCATTCGTTTCATATCTTTAGAACCAATAGTTTCAAGCATCTTTCGATCAATATCGTCTGTGGCAACATCAACAAAATCTTTAGGATCGAGGCCTTCGACAATAGCCTTAAAATCTTCATTGTTTGAAACGAGGGTATTAATAATTTCCTGCTTCAGCGTAACAAGGGATTCTTTCATGGTCCCTCCGAAATCTTTCTCCATACCAAGTACTCCAGTTGACAATTATAGTGATAGACCATAAGATTATACGTACGAAATCTGTAAAAATCAAACTAATTTTACATTTTTCGCATCATTTTTGGAGGAATTGTGGCGAAAGAAGAAGCTATTGAAGTAGAAGGGGTTGTAAAAGAATCCCTCCCAAACACCATGTTCAGAGTTGAACTGAAAAACGGACATTTAATCCTTGCCCACCTATCAGGAAAAATGCGCAAACATTATATTAGAATTGTGCCCGGCGATAACGTTAGAGTAGCACTTTCTCCGTACGACTTGAATCGCGGACGAATAATTTATCGAGAAAAATAATCCTACGAATCGGATCTTAATAGCAATCTTATTGCACGAAGTGTATTTATAAAGCCCTTACCAATCGCGGTAACGCAGATAAGAAAACCGAAAATACCAAAAAATAATGAAAACCGCAGAAGGAGCGTGCCGCCTACCATTGTAAGCACGCTCCGCAGGAGCATTTCAAATGCCTGCTGCTTAGTATACTGCTCAGGCTGAGGCCTCTGCCAATCTCCGGAGCCCCCAAAAGGACCATAATATGTGCGAGAAAAATCTTCAAAGGGGTTATCTCGAGTTTGATAGTGCCCGCTCGCTGTTTGACTAGCATATCCACCCATATCATATCGAGACTTTTTTTCTGGATCCCCTAAGACAGAATATGCTTCGCTTATTTCTTTGAAACGTTCTTCTGCAGCAGGGTTGCCAGGGTTTTTATCTGGATGATACTTAAATGCCATTTCCCGGTACGATTTTTTTATTTCGCTCTGGGGTGAGGTGCGAGTAACGCCCAGTGTTTTGTAATAATCTGTCATTGCTTTCGGGTCTCTCCATTACGACTCTCGTCTTGTAAGGTACTAAAATAGGTAGGCAGTTACAAGGACTATTTCAAAATAACCCAAGTTGAACCCGTCCCACCTTCGGTTTTCGTAGAAAATCCTGACTCACCAGCATGCGGATGTTTTTCTAGAAAATGCTGAACCATCTTACGCAACACTGGGTCTTCAGGCGAATGCGTCCCCTTTCCATGTATTATAAGAACCTTTTGCAAATTACTGCGAACACAGTCCGCAAAAAATGATTCTAAGCGAATCCACGCGTCATCTTGTGTAAGACCATGCAAATCGATTTCCGCTTCACTTTTGATTGATCTAAGCCGGCGTCGCCGTTCATGTGGAGCTTCCTCGTTTTCCTCCGACTCCGCATCCTTATCGGTTACGCCGTACCGACGCATCCAAACATCTAGGGGGTGAGCCTGGGGAAGTGGCTGCGTATCTTCTGCAGAAGATTGCATTTCTGGATTATTTTTAGATTTACCACGCGGCTTTGCCGTTTCTTTTTCCCATTCATCAAGTATGTTACCAAAGTCCATAAAATCCTGCCGTTGTATAAATAATGAGTGAATCTTCTTCTACCCAGCCTTCTAAGGCAGAGGGAAGCCGAATATAGCACCAACTAGCAATTTGGTTAAGTACCACCGCAAGCGAGCCTTCGGGAATTGTGCTAATTACTGCTGCCGTTTGTTCTGGAATTTGCCGAAGGGGACCACTCTTGCAAACAGCAGCAGGTTTTAAGGCGTATGTGAATAAAGTAAAACAGACAACAAAACAAATAAAGAAACAAACAGTCACACACGCTACAAGAACCTTAAAAATTGTTGTGCAGGTTGCCGAGCGCTTTCTAAAAGGAAGTACAATCAATAACAAGATAACTGACGCTGCCAATGCAATGAAAACTAGTTGTATCCTGGGAAGTGAGGGAACTGGCATAGTCCCCGCAAAACCGAGAGCCGATTCTGCGTCTTTACGGATACTCCGATATTTCTTTGGAAAAAACGCAGTGTGCTCAAGATGGCGCAAAGCGGCTAAAGATTCAGCATAGCTTCCCGCATCCCAGCTGCTGACAACTGAGGCAACTTGAACTGCGGTGCTTTCACGCAGAGAATCAGGTGCCGGCACCACCAGTATGGGTGTTTCGTTATCAAAAACCGGAAGTGCCGATTCGCTAAAAGCTTCTACAATAAGTGCGGAAACAGAAGTATCAGATTCAAGGTGGATTGCTGGTAAAACGGTGCTCGTACTTCGCCGTGTTCCAGCAGTTGCAGTAGTACCGTCTCGGCTTCGGTATTCAAGGCGAGCGAAGGGAAACACCTGCTCCCCCGAAAAAAGCGGTGTCCACAGGAAAGCTGCTATTCCTTCCCAAGCACCAACGCTATCTACTGTTTTGGGCAGGGTTGGTGAAAGATTTTTAAGAAGGGCATTTTTTGGTGCAGGGCAATCTAAAGAAATGAGCTCATAAATATACCGTGCTTCTAATCGCAGAGATACTTCGCTTCCAATGCGAACGGGTTCTGAGGCTACTAAAACCCACCGAATTTCTCCGTTTCCTGCGGTATCTCGAACATGTGCGCGTATTTCCAGCGGAGCTAAGACCTCCTCTACGCCTTTGTAAGTTACAACAAACGGACCAAGGGAATAAGTTCCCGGGGTTTCAGCGAGCCATTCCTGAATAAAAACAACAGATTCTACACGATCTTCTAAAAAAAACGAGGGGTCCTTTTTACTTCTTTTTTCCTTCTGTGAGGAAACAAGAGAAAGAGCCTGAGGGATATTTTCGATAAATAGAGTTGTTTGCGCAGGACTAGCAGGAAACACTTGAATTTCTATAACGAGTGATTCTCCCGTGTAACAGTCTGTTACTGGAGCTACTAATTCAACTTGAAAAGCAACCGCTAAAACAGGCAGGAAAAGAATAATTGCAAGACAGACTATAATTCGCTTCATACTCAATAATCTTCCACACCGTAAGCGGGTTGTTCCGCCTGCTGATTTTTCCATCGTTCCTGTTCCTTTCGTCGCACTAGATTAAACAGAATTTCTGACTCACCGCTTTTTTCATGGGTTTCACTCACTCCCGGTGGAGCTGTTGATCCACCAGACTCTCGCGTTAGCATACTACGATGGCATAATTCTAGATTTATTTTTGAGTCCATGGCAGAAGGATCCAGAGTAAGATTCTTTTTAAAGTAATCTGCCGCCTGTGTGTACTTTCCTTTACGATATGCTGCAATCCCAATCTGATACCATATTCCCGCAAGAATTTCTTCGGAAGTATTATCAGATATTTCTGCCAAACGAAGAAGAGCTGCATCATACTCTTCTTGAGCAAGATACGTTGCAGCAAGACCATACACCGCGTAATCACGTACAGCAAGATCACCTGCAATCTCTGCAGCCTCTGCGGCTTTAAGAAAGCTGGCAGTTGCACTATTCCAATCTTGGCGTGCCCAGGAAAAGACCCCGGAAAGAATGTTAAAACGGTCGGAGTTCCCAGAAGAGCACGACACTAATAATGCTAAAAAAACAAGGAATAGCAGTTGAATTAAATTAAAGTGAAAGGTTGTGGATTTTCGTTTACTCACGACTTTTTCCATACGCTTCCCCCTATCGCCAATGCTAAAGAAAAAGACAAGAGCGCTCCAATCAAAAAGAGAGGATACCGTTTAACAATTTTTGCGGTATGAACTGTTTTTCTACCACTAAGGGAATCTGATTGTATCTGTGTGATAATTGAAAGTGCCGACCCCGGCTCTGATGCAAAAATATACCGGCTTTCCCCACCAGCAACTTGTGCTCCTTCTTTTAAAAGGCCTTCATTGAGCTGAGTACGGTGCATACGAGTTTTATCTGGACCAGGAAATGCATCAAGTTCAGCCCCGGATTTCGTACCAACACCGAGAGTTATCAAGGTAATTCCTTTTGCCTTAAGCTCGGATGCGGCATCAGCAATAGAACCAGCTGTTTCTTCCCCATCGGAAAAAAGAAGAATATACCGTGAAGCTGCTTGTGCCGAAGGGAAGGCTTTTACAGCAGTATTCAATGCAGAGCCAGGAGAAGAACCAGGAACCGAAATCATATCGGGATTTGCAATACTGAGCATATCCATTAAAGCCCGCCGGTCAGTTGTAAGCGGGATGGAAAGAACTGCGTCCCCTTTAAATAAAACAAGGCCACAGGGAATACCCTGGAGTTCTTCGGCTAAAAGAGAAATATACTGAGCTGCAAAAGAGAGGCGGTCTGGTGAAATATCAGAAACAGTCATGCTTCGTGAAATATCCAATGCAAATATAATTGTTGAACCCTGTTCACGCACCAGTTCAAACCGTGTTCCCCACTGCGGCCCGGAAGCTGCGAGGGATAAGAAGACCCATGCAAGAGAAAATAAAATGGTACGAAAATATATAGAAGCAGAAAAAAAGCGTCGACCTAGCCCTGTATGACCAGAAATTAACAACTGCTCACATATTCGCTTGAAACGATATATCACAAAAATAGCAGCAGGAATTACAGCAAAAGTCGCAAGTAATACTAGAGGCCTTTCAAAATATTTATTCATAAAACAGCCCCCATAAAAACTCGTCGAAATACCCAAGATACTGCAGCAAGAATGAGTGCAAAAATTAGAATATCATTAGCAAGAGACGTTTCAATCGTACGTGTCCAGGAAGATCGCACCACCGGAATTGAGCGGTCGAGGATATCGAAAATATCCTGAAGCCCTTTGCGGTCTTGCGCGGAAACGAAAGTGCCACCACCAGCGGTGGCTATGGCAATGAGGGCGGCTTCATTATAATCGGATTCAAGAACGCCTGAATAATGTGTTCCAGAAATTGGATCGAGATACTCAACCGGCACAGAACCCCGGGATCCTATTCCTAAGACGTACAAGTCTATTCCACGAGAAACAAGTAAGCGTGCAGCTGTTTCAGGATGAACTTCGCCGGCATTATTTTCGCCGTCGGTTATTAAAATCACCGTAGCAGGATTTTCGCTATAAGAAACAGTATGGGCAGCAGCAACGGTAATTCCCAGACCGAGGGCAGTCCCGTCACCAAACTCTCCTATGGTAAGCGCATCAAGGCGTTCAAGAAAAGTTTTATGATCAGCAGTGGGGGGAACTAAAAGAGCCGCGGTGGAACCCAAGGCAGAAAGACCAAAGGCTGTGCCTGGTCTATCGGAAACAAAGGAACGGATATATTGACGACCCGTTTCAAGACGGGTAAGCGTGTCCATATCCTTAGCCGCCATAGACGGGCTCACGTCAAGAACAAAGAGCACGGTATTTCCCGTACCAGAAAAAATAGATTCACGATGTATTTTTACCGGCCCAGCGAGGGCAAATATCACACAAAGAAAAGTCAAATATAGTGAAGAGATAGAAACTACGCGTAAAAAGCGAATCCAAGGGGAACGCCATACCAGTGGCTGGCCTCCCCAATCTCGAAGAATCAAAGGAAACGCCGGCTTGCTAAGCATTCCTGTTTTACGAAACCATAAAAAGATTGGAATGAGAAAAAGCAGCAACAAACTTGCAGGGCGTTCAAGATATATCATAGGTAGCTATATCCTCCAAAGTCCTCGAAAGCTCACGTACTGAATCAAGTAGCCCTTCTTGGGATACCCCAGTATCAAGCCCACCAAAGCGAGCCCGGTCGATTTGTGTAAACAGGTCGCGTATCATTCGTGAAGCGTGATCCCATTTTTTAGTGGCGGGGTGTTCAGTTATCGCAGGGTGCTCAACAACAACAGCAGCAAGTAGAGAAAGCTCTTTGCCCGTTGCAGCTACATAGGCGTCATCCTTTCCAGCAAAATACAACCCAAGGTAGCGTCTTAGGCTAAGAGAAAGCCGAGAAAACCACTGCGTACTATCCATTCTATGCCGCCGAGAAAGCATATTAAGCTCACGAGAAAGAAATTTAACACGTCGGGCTACCCTTCTGCGGGCCGGACTAGAAATAAGCCATGTGCGGAACTTGCCTGATAAAAACCAAAGAAGCCCTGCTACAAAAAAGAAAGCGATAATTCCACCATACAAAAGGTAGGTTGTTCCCGGAATAAGCAAGGGAGAGCGCGAGGGTGCGGGAGTCGTAATTCCATCGCGGTCTAGCAAGGATGCTATTGTTACCGTAGGCGGAATTATCTGATGATCCTCCACTGTAATAGGCGGTAATTCTAAACTCCCAGATTTCCAAGGAATAAACTGGATGCGTATCTCTGCATCACCTTCCCGGTACCGCACTCGTACTTCATCAATCCGTGCCGTATTGGTCTGGGGAATATCTTCTTTAGGCAAAAGCCGTTCAAAGCCCATTTCAAACATGGTGTTGGGAATTACCGCAGTAAAAGAAACTACCGCAGTATCTCCAACATACACATCTCGGGGAACAAGCACACCGGCGCTTGTTGTTTCGGCAAAGGTAAGCGTACAAAAAACAAGAAATACAAAGAATAAACACCACTGTTTCATACGCCATCTCCAAGAAAAGTGGTATTCCTTGATGCAGATCGGCGTCGACCAGAAAAAAACTGGGTTAATACGGCGCCGGGGTCATCCTCAGTTGTCATTATTAAAGGAAAAGCTCCAAGGCGTAAACAGCGATATTCCCAGCGAGTAATTGATTCTTGCGCTTCCCTTTCCCAGTACGAACGAAAGGCTGGCGAACCAGTTGGATACTCTTCTTGATGGCCACTTTCTGGATCACGAAATGATAGATAGCCCGTATTCGGGAGAATAGAGTCGGAAGGAGAGGTAATACGAATGGCTAAAACGTCGTGGCGGCGAGAGAGTATGCCAAGGGATTTTTCATATCCTGCAGAGCGAAAGTCTGAAACAATAACCACTAAAGCCCGCGCACGAAGCACTCGGCTCGCTCCAGAAATCGCCGCAGAAAGCACTGAACCCTTCTCTATGCGCTTTCGCTGCTCAAGATCACTTAACAGGGAAAGAACATGATCGCGGCCTGTGCGTGGCTTAAACACTCGACCTACTGCGCCATCAAAAACAACGGACCCAAAGGGGCTCGCATTATACTCCGAGGCAAAAGCTAAAAGTGCACAGGCTTCCAAAGCGGTTTCCTTTCTTGAAACGCCTGCGGTACCTGTAATCATAGAAAGTGAATCATCAACAACTAAAAAAACAGTTAATTCTCTCTCTTCACGATATAACTTTATAAAGGGATTCCCCGTGCGAGCCGTTACGTTCCAATCTATAGAGCGGATATCATCGCCTGGTTCATATTCGCGAACACCGTCAAACTCCATACCACTTCCACGAAAACATGAACGGAATGCTCCCGTTCGCATTCCCTCTGAAAGGGTAAAAGCGGAAAGTTTGAGATACCGGGCTTTTTCTGCAATTCTAGAAGTATCCATAATGCGTTACGGCAGCGGCACAATAGCTAAAATGAGATCTATAATTTCATCGGCGCTGAGGTTTTCTGCACCAGCCTCATAAGAAAGTACAAGCCGATGCCTGAGCACAGGATGAGCTACAGCCTTAATATCTTCTGGAAGTACATATCCGCGCCCTTCAAACAAAGCATGAATTTTTGCAGTTTGACACAGAGCAATACTCGCTCGAGGAGACGCTCCAAAAGAAATATATTTTATGTAGTCTTCTCTATTGCGTTTTTCGCTTCGAGCAGACTGAACAGGACGAGTTGCCGCAACCATTCGCACAATGTAGTCTATAAGTGATCCCTCACAAGTAACTTTGCGAACATCTTTGCGAACAGACACTAAATCCTCTGCGGATATTACTTGTTTTTTAGAAAGAGCAGACCGGTCTCGGCTAGTGAGGGTATCCGCCATAGCTACAATACGGCCTTCTTCTTCCATTGATGGATACGGCACATGAAGCTTAAACAGAAAACGATCAAGCTCCGCTTCGGGCAAGGTATATGTGCCTTCCTGCTCAATGGGATTTTGTGTAGCTAATACAAAGAAAGGATCAGGCAATATGTGAGTAACATCTCCAATAGTAACTTGCCCTTCTGCCATTGCTTCCAAAAGTGCAGATTGAACCTTAGCAGGTGCACGGTTAATTTCGTCGGCAAGCACTAAGTTTGCAAAAATAGGCCCTTTCCGTGCAGAAAACTCGGCCTTATCACGATTATAAATAAGGGTACCCACGAGATCTGCTGGTAGTAAATCTGGAGTAAACTGAATTCTTTTAAAAGTAAGTGCAGAAAGTTCTGCAAAAGTTTTTACGGCGAGTGTTTTTGCAAGCCCGGGGACTCCCTCCAAAAGGACATGGCCTCCCGCGATACAAGCAATTAAAATCCCGTCTACTAAGGATTCTTGGCCTACAATTGTTTCCGCCATAGCAGAACGAACTGCCTGTACGATTTGGAGACTTTTTTCAAAGTTTTCTTCCATTTTTTTCATTCTTTACTCCCGAAATTCCGGTTTTTTTTATTGTACGCGGACAGTGATACATTGACAACCAGGTACAAATCGTTGTATGGATAACTATCATGGTTAACAACAATCGAACACATCCACTTGCAGAAGAACTAAATGGTATCCTCGCCCAAACTCTGGCGGGGCGTTTTTTATCCGATCTTGGAACCCGTTTATATTTTCCTAAGGGTATAATAGCACAAAGTGGCGAAGCAAAGAAGTTTGGAAAAACTGCTAACGCGACTATTGGCATGGCAGTAAAAGATGGCGAGCCACTCATGCTGAGTGCATTACGCGACCAGCTCCCGAACTTTCAAGCACATGAAGCCGTTGCCTATGCTCCTACTGCCGGTAATGACCAGCTGAGATCCCTATGGCGAGATGCTATCATTAGAAAAAACCCATCGCTCAAAGATGCATCCTTTTCTCTGCCGGTACTCGTGCCTGGCCTCACCGCCGGGCTTTCCTATCTTTCGGATCTCTTCCTCGACGAACAAAGCACCTTGCTCACAGGCGATCCAGCCTGGGACAACTATGTTCTCATCGTTGAAGCCCGGCGCAATTCCACCCTCAAGGGTTTCCCACTGTTCAAGGGAGACGGATTTGATATCGAAGGTTTTGAAGCAACCATTAAGGAAGAAGCAAAAAGCGGTTCAATTCGAATTTTACTTAATTTCCCCCAAAACCCTGCAGGCTACACACCAACCAAAACTGAATCAGCTCAACTTGTGCGTATCCTAGTAGACGCTGCAGAAGCAGGAACCGACATAATGGTTTGGTCTGATGATGCATATTTTGGGCTTGATTACGAAGAAGATATTGAACCAGAATCGCTCTTTGCTAAACTTGCCAATGCCCACGAACGTATTCTAGCCATAAAGATTGACGGACCCACCAAAGAAAACTATGTGTGGGGCCTCAGAATTGGTTTTATTACCTTTGCATCAAAAGGTATGACCAGCGAACACTACGATGCGCTCATTCGCAAACTAATGGGTGCAATCCGTTCTTCAGTTTCCTGCTCGGCTACACCATCTCAAACCCTCATGCTTCACATGCTCGAACATAGCAAAATGGAACC
>DUOS01000062.1 GCA_012838745.1 Treponema sp.
AATCGACGATATCCCCGACATAGATTTTCCTGCAACTCCGTCTTTCGAACAGTCAGCAGATATTGATATGGCCGACTTTGACGCAATGGACCTAACGCCTCCGTCTGCTGAGTTCCCATCTATGGGAGACGACACTAATGATCTTTCTGAATTCAACGAATTTGCTTCTTCTACAAAGACTGGTCCATCAATGGATGTTGATGACTTCGCAAATTTCCCCATACCGGATGATTTACCAATTCTTGAAGACACTGAGGATGCCACTGCTGAAGACACCTCTGTTGATGGGTTTGATGGCTTTAGTTTAGATGATAATATTTTACATGCAGACAGTTCTGCTGAAGATGAATTTCATATACCCGGCTTCTCCGATTTTGCCGAGGGGACGAGTTTTGATGGACTTGATGAAATAACCGGCGGGGTTAGTGCCCGTAAATCGTCAAAAAAAGACATTCCTCTTGAAATTACCGAAGTTGATTTCAGCCGATTCATAGATCTTCTTGCAAGATATCCGTTGAACCTTCGAATGGCGGTTGAAGAATATATTTCTGAAGGTGCTGGTTCAGAACTCCAAAAAATGGAATTAGTGCATCTTATTCTTGAAGAAACACCCTTTAAAAGAGTCGCTAGAATTATGGAAGACCGGCTTAACCGGTCTATCCCAATTCCTAAAGATTTTGAGAAAAAAACTGCTGCTGAATATGAACAAGAAAAGGCATCTCTTAAATATCTTATAATTAATAAAATACTTCCAGCTGCAATCTTATTTACTGGAATTTCTATATTAACCGCTTGTGTAATTTTTCTTTCCTGGCAGTTTATTTATCGCCCGATTGCTGCAGAAAGCTTGTACAAGCGTGGATACGCAGCAATTGAGGATGCGCGATATACTCAATCAATAAATTTATTTGATCAGGCAGTTCGGGTGTGGAATAAAAAGAAATGGTATTTCCGCTATGCGCGCGCGTATCGCGAAAAAAAACAGTTTATTTCTGCAGAAACCATGTACGAACGTTTACTCAACCGCTTCAAAAATGATCGAAGAGCGGGCCTTGAGTATGCTGAAATGCTACGAACAGATTTGCGAAACTTTGAAAAAGCTGAAACGGTATTAAGGCGAAGAGTGCTCGATAATTATGTAAATGATCCAGAAGGCATGATGCTTCTTGGAGATACTTATCTTGACTGGGGCGAAGAAGTTCCCGAAAAGTACGAAGATGCGAAAGCTATGTATTCTACTCTCATAGAACTATATGGTAGGAAAGATCCCTATCTTGCGCGTATGATGCGTTATTTTATCCGTACAGACAAACTCGTCGAAGTACTTCCTCTCAAAGATCATTTTATCTCTAAACGGAAGATTGCCCTCGGTGCACCCGATTTGGTGGAACTCAGCGGATACCTTTTGGACAAGCGCTATACTCCAGCTCCCGGGGATTCGGAGCAACTCCGATCTCTTATCGATGATGTTCGTACGCTTCTCGAAAAGGCCCTCAAGGCAGGCCCAGAAATCCCTGAGGCTTTCTATAATATGGGCCGTTTTTTTATTCATAATAATAAAATGGACCAAGCGTCTTCCGCGCTTGAAGGATCCTTAACGTTATTTGAAACGGCTTCTCCTATGTCGCCAAAACGAGTACTGACAAGGGTTGATGCATATAGACTTTTGGGGGAACTTCGTGCGAACGATAAAGAATATCTGCTCGCACAGGGGTTCTATGCCCAAGGCATGTCTTTATACGAGCAGCAGCGAAAAAATCGTTCTGTTTCCCAGGATAGCAAGGTTGGGCGTTTGTATGCAGATTCAGCTGATGTTGATTATTTTATTTCTAACGACCTCGCTACGGCAAAGATCCACTACAGTCGTGCTCTCGAAGAATTGTATGATAACCCGTCGGTACGATATCGGATTGGATATATTGACTATCAGAATCAAGAATATGAAGCAGCTATGCAACAGTTTAACCGTGCTTATGCAGAAAACCAGGATGATAAAAATATTCGCTTTTCATTTGCGAACACCTTATTTCGGCGGGGAAACCTCTTTGCTTCCCAAGGGCATTATGAACGTCTTATGGAATCTCTTGAGGCGGAACGCTTGCGCAAGGGAATTGTATTCCCTCAAGCGAGAACTGATCATGGGGCTTTTGTTGAACAATATATGAAAACTTCAAATAATCTTGGGGTAACCTTAAGTCGGCTGGCTCGTCGTACTGGAGATTCTGCTAAAAATGGTCGAGCGCTTGCTTTATTTTCTGAATCAACGCGAGCTTGGGATTCTCTAACCCGTAACCCCGAAACCCTTGTTCGTGCTGCTGGGTCAAATTTAGCTTTTTTAAATATCCAGAATATGACTCATCCTCGTGCAGAATTCATACCTGAATTGTACATTGATATACCTAAAACACTTGAAGGTGAACCAATTCTTAAACAACGGGAAGACCGTTGATTATACGATTCATCCTGAATAGTTACTGCTCCAGTAATGATTAGTTGTATATCATTTGTTGCTTTTTTTGTGGTATAATAGTTTTATGAAAAGTGCGTTCATGGGGATTATGTCTGATTTTAGATATCGGAAGATCTCTCACACAGCAACTGTTGAGGATCTCCTTAAAGAGTTTTTTAGAAAAACTATACATATTTGTGCTTCCCTCATTCCTCTTTTTGCTACATGGAATCTTCACATAACGGTTCTCGCTTTATCCATTATCGTTATATTTTACATTATATGCGAATATGCACGGTTGACCGGTATTACTATTCCGCTTGTTTCCCGTGTTACTGCTTATGCAGCTCGTCGGCGAGATAAGGGGCGGTTTGTTCTTGGTCCGGTTACTATGGCTCTGGGTATTTTGGTGTCTTTATTGTTACTACCCCCGGATGCCGCTCGTGTGGGTATTTACGCGTTAGCCTTCGGAGATGGTATTGCGAGTCTTGCTGGTAAGCTATTTGGGAGAAAGAAAATACCCCATACACACGGAAAAACGCTTGCTGGTAGTCTTGCTTGCTTTGTAGCCGTGTATATTTCATCGATAACGGTTATAAAAAATCCTACGTCAGCCTTTCTTGTAGCCTTTCTTGCAATGGTTATAGAAATGTTTCCGCTGAGAGATTACGATAATTTTATTATTCCAATCGCTATTGGTACTGTTGTATGGTTACTGCCATAAATAGTAACGATGAATTTGCTTAAGATACAGCCATGTGCCTTGAATAAGAAGAATCGTTCCGCTTGCAAAAAACAACCAAGAGTCACAAAATGAAAGCAGTGAATAGCCAATTAAAATAAGTAGGATCCCTCCTGCTGCGCGGGTGTATTCTTTTGCATTCCTTAGCTTGCCTTGAACGAGGTATGAAACGGATGAAAGAAGCCCCAAAACTCCCATAAAAAGAAAAATCATTTGTGAATATCCTGGGATAATAAAAAAAGATGTCGAAAGGTTTGCTGAGTTAAATGGTACTACGTTTACCAAACTAAACGAGAAAAAAGCCATAAGGAAAATTGAAGGGCCAATTTGTTGAGATGTTTGACCAGTGGTAAAAATAATGCTGGAAAGTAAACATAATGTGGTAAATAAACGGCAAAAAAGCACAACACGAGAGATTGCGGAGATATAAAATCCGGCAGTCATCCATCCACTGTAAACAGGAATAAGAATGCGGACTCCCTCGAGAGCCACAATAAAAACGCAGGCAGCAAAAAATGTAATTTCTGTCGTTTGGGTTTTTTCAAATGCGAATAAGATATATATAAGACCGATAAACGAGAGTAACGGAAAAAGAGTTATTGCTGCAATTGCTGCCATTGGGCTATATGGGGTAAGGATAAAATCTGAAAGAAAACCAATTGTGCGGGCTTGAGCCAGGGCCGGAATATCTTCGTTTCTTACTAGTATGAGGATGAATGCTGCTAAAGTAAGCAGTACAAAAACGAGAACGGTTAATGTGGCTATTCTGATAAAATGATTTCTCGTTGCCAATGTCATAACTAAATAATACCATTAAAATCTAATTAAGGGAATCTCAAGTCGGCTTCCTTTTGTGTCGATACTCAAGCAAAGAACTACAGGGGGATTGGAATGCGAAAAACAGTATTCATTATTATCTGTATCGCCGTAGCTGGATATATTTATGCCGGAGACATTGCCAATTTTGTGAACATCGGATTTTCTTCTGATGGAAGCAGATTTGTATTTGGTCAACATGGAATTACTGACGGGGATTATCAGGCGTACGCTGATATTTATTGTGTAGACGTTCCTACAAACCGGTTTATACCCGGAGGAACTTATTCTAAGAATCCTTCAAAGGGCACCGTGGGTAAAGAAGGAACTTCTGTTTTTTCAACGCTTCGCGATACTGTGGGCGATTATTTGAAGAAGCTCGAGGTTGATGGTAAAAAAACCGGTCGTGCGTTGTATGTACAGGCAGAGGACGAAAAACGGCCTAATAAATTAGAATTTCGTGATTTTGAAACGGGCCGTTTTTATTCTGTTTCGATGCATGCATACAATGAAGGCTCTGGCGCTTCTGTTCGCTCATCGTTCTATCTTGTTCTTGAGATAGTGTATCCAGACGGAAAAACAGACAACCACACCATCGGGCTTCCTGGATTTAAACGTAAGGGAGTTTCAGATTATCGTATTCGACGCATACTAACTAATGAGTCGGGAAACTCTCTGGTTTTTGTTGTTGAGAAAACTGTTAGCGATCGCAATGGAGATTCAATTCGCTATATGGTGGAAACACTTACGCTTTAAGATATCTGATCCATTGTTTTAATCTCTCTAAAAAGCTGAAATACGCGTTTACTATCCTCTGACAGAATCCGTACGCGGATTTTGTCATTTTTAAAAGACGAACCTCGCCAAAGAGCTTCGAGCCACAAGGCCTGAGCAGCGTTTTTCCACATTGTTTCTTCTAAGCCAGATTCTGGCATAAGTCCTTGAACAAACAAATAATACCCAGGCTCAATGCTCTGTGCAGGCACGCCTTGTGCCAGATGGGCGTCTAATTGTGGTTCTAGATCATTCTTTTGAACTAGTGAATTGTATTCCCAGATGGCTATTGTTCCGTCAGAAGATTCTCCTGTTTCCGTCGTTGTAATGGGCCTGTGTAGTTCAAGGGTATGTACCGTATATTTCATGATAGAAATGTAACAAATTTTCAGGCAAAAAGCGACATAAGACAGATACCTATGTAGGGAGGTTTGCCTATGTCACGATTGGTAATTTGTCTTGTATTTGTTTTAGCAGCTTTTACAGGTTGTTCTTCTTGTGTTATTGATCCGCAAACTATATCAATTTGGGGTGGAGACATACAGGTACCGGAGTTGCTTTCTGTATATCCGGTATCAACATATGAGCTTACCGCAGAGTTTTCTGGTCTGGTTACCGTTAATGCTGCATGTGTTGAACAGACCGATGATTCTACTAAGGTGATCGAAACTCTTTGGAATCAAAAAGCAGCGAGTTCTCTTATTACCTTTGTTATGGCAGAAAAGATTGGAATTGGTGTTCCTGTTATTTTGAGTGCATCTGTGCAGGACTCGGGGGGTAACAGCTATTCTTTTTCTGTACCTTTTACCGGTTATAATGAACGAGTTCCCGATTTACGCATAACTGAAATACGCACTGGTTATGCAAAGCTAAAAGTTGAATACATGGAAATCCTTGTGCTTTCAGACGGAAATATGGCGGGTGTTGCAGTATACAACGCTATGAATTCGACAAAGAGTGTATATGAGTTTCCTGGCTGCGAGGTTCGAGCTGGGGATTTTGTTCTCTGGCATTTGCGCTCTGTAGAAGAGGGGCTCATTTGTGAGTCTGATGCAATGGATGCTTCATTGGGAACCGATTCCTCAAATTCAGCTTGGGATTTTTGGGATACACAGGAACGCGCTCCGTTAAAAAGTACCAATGTCCTTTTATTGCAAGAACGAATCGGCGGACGAATTCTGGATGCACTTTTGTGCGCAGAATCCAAATACGATGCCTGGCCTTCCGAAGCTGTGCGTTTGGCGGCCGAGGCTGCGGTTGAAGCCGGTGCATGGGGTCCTACTGCGCTTATTACGGATGCGGTGTGTTCTGATTATATGACTCCCACCCGTACATTGGGGCGAAATCCTCAGTTTGACGATACCGATTGTGCGGGAAACTGGATGGTATGTGCTACTAGTTGCGCCTCACCTGGTACGGTTAATTCGTCTAAGCCCCATGTTCCCTGAATGCATTATCCTTTCTGCTGGTGT
>DUOS01000063.1 GCA_012838745.1 Treponema sp.
AAATGAGTTCCTATACGCCAAAAATCGTCCTTGGATACAGCAAAGCCCATCGTAAAACTGCCTAGTGTTACATCATACCGAAGTAATCCTTGTTGAACTTGAGAAGACGAAGCATACCGTTTAATTGAGGAGTTAAAATCTATTTTTGGGATATAGGATACACCAATAAAACCGTAATTGGTAAAGAAGTCGAGATTCGCCATAATCCGCCCTTCGGAGAAATTAAGCTCGTATTGTTCATAATTATCGAGAACAAAATTTATTGGCGACTTAAAATAGCTTAGGGATTGGTTTATACGTTTTTTCCCAATGTCCAAGAAAACTTCTCCGAGGCGCAGTGACCCATAGAGCTCTCCAATACAATTACTGCCATCAGGATTGTTGTTTGCTTTGATGCTGCCAAAGTCATTGAAACGGAGGGATACTCGTTCACCGGTTATGGCGTATCCAAGGGTAAAAGCTTCGGTTCCATAAAAACCGTTTTCCACACAAAATACATTATTAGGGTTGAGCTTAGAATCAGTTTCGACTAACCGTTGTTTTGAATAGAAACTTGCGCTCAAAGATCCTTTGCCAAGAGGAACTTCAGAAAAGGCTCCGGAAATTAAAAGGGAAGTAAAAATCGCGGCAAGAAATGCAATGTGTACTACCGGTTTTTTATACACTTTACTCATGATAGTTTTCATCACATTCTCAATAGATATTCTTTGTTAAAAAACTGATCGGGTACATTACACTCGACCATGTCCATAAATTCGATAATTGTATAATTATCTTTTACTATTTTGTCGTAGAGGATTGCCTTAGAGATTATCTTCTTTCCGGAAAATTCTTTAATCGTAGAATATTCAACCGTTTTGAGAATCTTCCCGCTGAGTGCGTAGCAGTCTGCCTTTACTGGAAAATTGTTGCTGGCATCGACCCATAAAATCATCTTGTTGTAGGGGGAGCTTCGTCTCTTCGCCGTGAGTTCAAGCACGAAGCAGCTAACATTTCCTGTTTGAGTTTGTACACTTTCTTCTCCGGTAAACGATGGGGTATAGTCGGCTTGAAACCGAACATTCATCACATCCCCATTTGAGGCTTGTCCTATCAATCGCTGCGAGGGGGTTAGGCGAACCGGTCGTTGAGTTTTAGGTATAAAAACAAAAAGGTCGTCTCCAACCATTAAAAGTTTTTTCCCTCGCATGTTCGCCGGCTCATCATACTTCACAAAAGTTTTACTCTCTCCTTTTGCGCTTCCAGACATCAATGCACTTTGAGAAATTTTGCCCTGTTCGTAGTCGTCTATCTTGAGCGTAAAATTAAAAGAAGGACCGACAGCTCGATGTTCATCTACTTTTGCTAGAATCTCATTTGCATCAAGTGCAAAGGTTTGTGATAAAAAAGTCCATAACAAAATCAGACTCACCAATATTTTTCTCATACTGTACTCCTTGAAATTACTATAGCCAGCGTAGGGTATCCGCGATGGACATGCGGACTGCTTTGAGCGCAGGAAAAAGAGATGAAAGCGAAGAAACTACAATGAAAATAAGCGAAAACCACAGCGCATCGGAATACGCAAGAAATATCAAACCTTTATAGGATCGAGTATTTCCCGGTGGTGGTGGTAAGGGTATGCCCCCAAGAGAATTGACAACAGATGAAACTACAAATGCTATAACAAACCCAATAAGGCAACCGAAAACTCCCAGCATAATACTTTCTGCATGTATCATTCTCAGAATTTGTCCTTTAGTTGTTCCTACCGAACGCATTGTTCCAATTTCGCGTATTCGCTCATACACCGACATCAGCATGGTATTGATGATGGAAAAAACTACGATTGATAGGATTACAATCAAGGCAACATTCATAGACGATGAATAAAACTCAGCAGCGCCAGAATAATATGGAACTATTTGGTCCCATGTTCGCCATTCAAGGCCATGTTTTATGCAGATAGTCTGTATGCGCTCTTTGAGAGCTTCCATGTGATCGGTGCTAAGCAACATAATTATGAAGGTATCAACTGCGTTAGGAACGTCGAGTAAATTTTGTGCGGTTTCGAGTGGAATAAACGCAAAAGTATTTTCCATTTCTTCCAGCTGATTGAGAATAATACCTGTTACATTAAAGTCCATTGCATTTACCGCACCCGAGGGCATTGCGACCGAAAGAGTTGCCTCGGTTGAGACATCGAGACCGGTGAGTTCTGAAACACCTCCGCCGATAAGTATGCCGTAGGGCTCGTCTTTACGCGGGAAGCTGCCTTTTGAAATTAAAGAGAATGACGTGAGCCCCCGCTCTTCATCCAGCCAACCACCATATCCCACGATGGGAGTAGTTTGCGAATTACTTGAAAGAATCCCACTAAACGATAACCTGGGAGCGACAAACTTAACTCCGGGCATAGTTGAAAAATCACGAATTATTTTTTTATAGTCTTGGATTAAAAATGCGAAAGAATCATCATTCTTGTTCTCTTTGAACCCAGCTCGAAATATCTGATAATGGCCAGTGCCGCCATTAATTATTGATTCCCGTAAACCCCAAAGACAGTAGTTAGTGTAGCCTTTTGCTAAGAGTAAACATGAAAATCCAAGTGCTATTGTCATAAGGGTTAACAAAGTTTTCCGTTTTTGTTTGATCAGGTTCCGTATTCCTATTTTCGCATACAGCATATGGGTTCTCCTTATCCGTTCCATCGAAGCGAATCCGCGATGGATAGTTGCAGGGCGCGAAAGGCTATTACGATTGATGCAATGAGTGAAACAACCATGAATAAAATAAAATAGAAGGCCACTGTTAGTGATTGCGGTTTGATTAATGTATAGAAGGCTTCTTCATTGAACACAGAAGCCGGATGATAAATTCCGCCAGTAAGATTAACAACGAAAGCAATTCCGGCTGCCAAGATAACTCCAAGGGTACAACCCAAAACCGACAAGATAGTGCTTTCAAAAATTATGATGAGCGTTACGCTCTTCTTTGTTGTTCCCATTGCTCTCATGGTTCCAATTTCACGAATACGGCTCATATACGCCATGTACAGGGTATTTATTATTATAAATATTGAGATGATTAAAATAATCCCCGTGAGGATATTCTCATTCATCGCGAACACTTCTCGAGAACGCTGATAAAAAACGGCAAGCTCATCCCACCTCTGATACTCAAGCCCATGAGTGTTGCAAAAATCAGCTAGTATCATTTCTTTTTGTGAAAAGGATTTCTCGTTTTTTAGATGCACGATTATGGTATCAACGGTGTCGTTCATGTCCAACATGCTTTGCACAGTTTTTAAGCTGGCAAGGATGAACATTTGATTCATTACATCGCTTTCACCATAACTTTTTTTGGTTCCAGTAATGTAGAAGTCTGCAGCCGTTATTCCACCATCGCGCATGTTCGAAAGAATCGTGAGCGTTTCCCCAATAGAAGATGAGACCTTCGCTAACATTCGCTCACCAACAATTGCTTGCGTGCTTTCGGAAATAAATGTTCCTGTAAAAACTTTACCGTATTCCATTTTTGATTCCGGAGCACTCATACCTCCGAAGCCTTTAATAACTGTGCTTTTTTCGTCACTCGAAGCAATACCAGAGAAGGCAAGCCGGGGAACAACAAAATCTATATCAGCAAGGTTGAGCAACTCGTATTCAAGATGGGAGTAGTCATTTATTACATATTCATACGGATCCTTGCGGCCAAATTCAGAAAAGCCTTTGGCGTGTAATTGAAAGTGTCCATATTGTTCATGGATAACCGTATCTCTAAACTGACGAAACATTTCGCTATTTGAACCAGTGTACATATAGAGGGCAACAATACCAAAGGAGATCATAAACAGGGTAAGTAGATTTTTTCTCACATTTTTTCGAATGTTTCTTAAGGCTATCGTAAAGTACATCATCTTTTATGCATCCTCACGCCGATACGATTTCACCGTCAAGGATATGTATAGTCCTCTTGGCAAATTTCGATAGAGACTCATTATGAGTTGAAAAAATAAATGTTGTGTTTGAGTCACTGTTAAGCTGCATCAATAAATCGATAATCTTGCCTCCGGTTTTTGAGTCGAGGTTTGCCGTTGGTTCGTCGGCGATGATAATGTCGGGGTTTGTAACTAAGGCGCGTGCAATTGCGACTCGTTGGCGTTGCCCGCCTGAAAGCTCGTCTGGGCGATGCTTCATATAATCTGCTAATCCTACGGATTCTATTACCGATTCCACATGAGATCGATTAATTTTTCCTCCGCGAATAACCAAGGGGTATTCAACATTCTCCCGAACATTTAGCACTGATATCAAATTAAAGCTTTGAAAGATAAACCCTATATGTCGGTTCCTGAATTTTGATAGTGCGGTATCATTCATAGTTTTTGTATTTTCACCAGTGATAATCATATCCCCAGAGGTTTGATTTTCGATGCATCCTATTACGTGTAGCATAGTTGATTTTCCGGAACCGCTTGGCCCCATGAGACAGACGAAGTCACCAGTATTGATATCGAGATTCACATTTTTTAGTGCCGGTATTTCAATCTTGTCCATCATGTAGGTCTTGGAAACATTTTTTAGACTAATTAGCATACATACTCCTATTTTCAATTTCTTTTCGCAGGTGACTTCTTCGTATGGTTGTCACAATTGTTGTAAGAGAAATAACGAGGATGGAAATTATTACAAACACCCATTTTATTTCAAACGAGATAATCACGCTGCTATAAACGACATACCCAATAGGAACTATGGCTGAGACAATCATTTGATAGAAGGAAATAACCTTTCCGAGTAATTGTTTGGGTGTTACCGTTTGAAGGTAGGTTGTTGTCTTTATCGCCATTATTACGGTTAGTGTGCCCATGCAGACAACAGACAGCATAAGGAAGGCGGCACATAAAATAGTAGCTTCTGGATAAAAGCGGGCAACAGCGCCCCAACCCAGAATTATTATGGCCATTGAAATTCCACAAAAATACACAAGCGTAAAAATATTTTTCTCGACTACCTTAATTTTAATGCATACGAATACGCCAACAATAATTCCCAATGGATATCCGCCTTGAATCATAGAAAAAACGATCGCCTTAAATTGGATTATATTTTTAAGCAATATGGGGAACAGAACATTTCCGGTGGGATAAATAAAGGCGGTTAAAATAAGTCCTAAGAGCATCAAGAAGGCAAGATTTTGCTCCTTGGATATGAATGCGAATGTTCCCTTCATCTCGGCAAAGGCGACCTTGATTGTTAGTGGTCCATTCTTTTGTGTTACGGCGGGGATAGTAACAAATAATGCACAAAATGCAGAAATCATAAATGTTACTGAATTAATGAAGAAACAAGATCTTACCCCAAAAAAAGCGAGGAGCATTCCCCCAATAAACATACTAATTAGTCCTGAAAAAGAAGCGATTGCAGAATCGATAGAATTAGCTTTTTCAAGATCGTTACTAGCGACTATCAGTGGAATTGAGGATTTCAGTGTTGGATCAAAAATAAAGAAAAGTACACCGTTTACAAAACTGAATACTGCAAGATACGAAAAATGTATGGTTCCCTGTGTGAGTACCAAGGAGAGTAGAAAAAATGAAAAACTCCTGAGTATATCTGAGGTAACAAGAATTGTTCGTTTAGAAAGCCGATCAACTAACACACCGAAAAAAGGCGCGAGCAAAAGACCTGGAACTGCACCAAGGAGCATGAGAACTGCAAACTCCTGTGTTCCTGCTGGCCGAGAGAGCACATACCAAGAAAAGGCTAGTAGAAAAATTCCGTTACCGCATTGTGAAATAAACTGACCGATCTCAAGTAAGATAAAACTTCTCTGTGATAGACCTTTGTTCATTCTGGTTCTCCTCTCATCGCATCGTTACATCGAAGTCTATCCTCTTTTTACCGGGGCGTATCGAGTTTTTGACAAGGGGACATAATGAGCGTGCAAGAGGTCAATTATGAGGGATGAGTTGAATTGACAGGGTTATATACAAGACTTATGATAAAGTATGCTTACTTACCGGCTTAGTGCGTCCGACGAAACGGCAGCAATTATCAGAGAAATCATGCGCAACCTCGGCAATGAAGAAATTGAAACAGGTGAATTGATCCTCGTTGAAAAAGGCTACGAGCTTCCAGAAACTGGTATTTCGCTCGTCTTTGCTAAAGAAAATATTCCCGAACTCATTCGGCTTTTATATAAATTTAATGAAAACAAACAAACTCCGGATTTTCTCATTGGGCGAAAACACGAAACCTTTGAACCATTGCATCTTGATGAAATTTTATTTTTTCAGTCTGCCGGGAATAACCTTTTTGCTCATACTGAAAAACAAGCCTATGAGATGAAGCATAAACTTTTCGAGA
>DUOS01000064.1 GCA_012838745.1 Treponema sp.
ACCCTTGAGGTAAAACCCTCGCCTTCTGCAGCTGCAGCTACAATTCTTCCTGTTTCGCCCACAAGCTCAGAGATTCTGCAAAGGCAGCCAATGGCTCCAGATCAAGTAATTTCCTATTTAATTACGGCGCGGCAAAAATCTCACTGGAATCAGTTTTTTCTCTACTTTGATTTAGAGCGCATGCTTACCCGCGATCCTGCACGTAAACGCCGTTTCCGCTCTGAATCAGAAGACGGACGAATTAGTATGATAGAAAACTACAAGTTTGAACTGAGCCAGTCTACGATAGAAAAAGAAATATCTACTATACCGGTGGATTTCAAAATTGAGAAAACTCTGTATACTGAAAATGATGGCACTGTTACTGTGTTAGAATGGTTTGATTATCGTACCTTCCGTGAGAAAAAACGTTTCACGTATTATCTATACCAACGCGATGGTGTTTGGCTCGTTCAAGATTACACGGTAGACAATCTGGGTACCGAATAAGGATACGGCAATGATTGCACTTTTGATATCGGACATGGACACCTTTGTAGAAACTCTCGAAGAAACCGTTTCGGCCTATGGTATCAATCTTATTCGCTATCGCTCGGCGGTAAAAGCCCTCGATAATCTCGAAGAAATAAACCCGGATATAGTGTTTATATGCACCGGTGATTTCCCCCGGCACTGGAAAACTCTGGTGCAATATATTCGCTCAGATACCTCGCGTGATGAGACGGTAATTATTCTGCTTATTAACGACCGTTTCACCGAAGTGGATGCAGACAAGGCGCTCTATATTGGTGTTCAAGCTATGATTCGAGATGATTTCTCCGATCCGATGGATAAGAAAACCTTGCTTGAGATTTTTTCTCGATACCAGTTTGTTGGTTCCTTTACAAATGAGAGAATAATTACGGTAATACGAAAAAAAACGACCTTTATGTTTACAAATCCGATAAACGACACGATTATAACCGGCAGGGTTGAATACATAACACCGGAAGAAATTCGTTTTAAACCAGATACACCTTCTGCTGCTTCTGATCTTGTTGAAGGGGAACTCATTGATTCATGTACGCTTAAAATTGATGAAACGGTATTTAGCCCGAGTTGTAGAGTTAAGAAAAATGGGCCGGTTATGATAGTGAGAATCGAAGCAGAAAATGAAAAACTGACGAATGCTATAAAGCTTATTAGCCATTCATAATGATGAGCGCGACTACCAGCGCGAGTAATCCTAACGAAACCACATATATCCACCAAGGGAGCGGATCCGTCTCATTAGGCTTCCGTTTTTTTTTGTTTTTTTGAGGGGCGGAGCCATTTTCTCCGTCTTTAGGAAATGCATAGCCACAGGTTGGGCATCCATCTTTAAAAGCGTGAGAATCTCCAGTAAATCCGCAATTGGGGCATTTAACGCTTGCGAAAAACCGGCCACAATGGGTGCATACTCGGGAATTTTGGCGCACTTCGGTGCCACAATGTTCACAAAAAAACTTTGGGCGTTTTTTCAATCCGTACTTCCCGTTTGCGGAACAGCGGCTTTTTTTGGTGCGGCCTTTTCGGCGGTTTTAGCCGTTGGTTTCTTTTTTGCTGAATCATTCACGTAAAAACCAGACCCTTTAAAAATAATTCCGAGCCCGCCAGAAAGCACCTGGCGCAATTTCTCCCCACATTCGGGGCAATCTTCCAGGCGCTTATCCGCCATTTTTTGTACTACATCAAAATGATGACCACAACTATCGCAAGCATATTCATAGGTAGGCATACGGTTCCTCTTTTTTAAAGATATAAAAAATAAAATTTATGGGCAAGTTCTTTTGCAGTCATTTTTTGTTCATTCACTATGAGGGTATTATTCTCAATATGAATTGGAACGTTCAAAACTATGCGAAAAAGAGTTGCAAGAGCCCGAGCATTTCGCTGATCTGCAAGGGTTATGCGAACGCCAACGCGGTAATCTTCGCCTTTCGATCCAGCATCAGGGGAAGCAGTAATTAAAATATTCTGCGCGGCAAAGGTTATATTTGAACCCAATATGAGCTGTAAAAAATAACTTGCCTCAGAGATAAATACCGTAATTTGGGAATCGGTATCCGGCTGCTCTACGCTGGCTCGGAATAAAGGGTCCACGGCGATAGGCTCTAAAAATGGTTTTTGTACATTTTCTAGCATGCCCGGCATGAGAGCAGAATCGCTCATACATACGAGGCCTTTACGGGGAATTGCCGCGCCAAAATAACCGTTTTTAAACCACACACTGCCAAAAACAGCACCTTGTTTTTCCCATCCCCTACTCGAAGAAAAAGCGATACTTGCCATGCTTTTAGGATAAGAACCCGTTGCAAGTATTTTAAATGGTAAAAGACCCGATGACTCATCTTGTAAAAGAGTACCAGAAAGATATATCCGGTTAGTACGATTTAGAACATTTTTAACAGACTGAGGATTATCCATATTGTGGGCAAGTTCTTCTAAAAGAACCTTGTTTCCCGAAACAGGTACTACCGCATACCAAGAAGCATCCCCTCCCATAATTGCTAAGGGGTCGCTAGAAAAGGCATGAGGAGCGGTAGCACAGGCACTAAGCATGCAAAGGGCTGTAGCTGCGATTATCGCAACCACAGCGTTCCTGCGGGCTTTATTCGGAGACACGGGCAATGTCTGCCTCCCAACATGATTCTGCTGTTTCAATGGAAGCAGTTTGGTTTTCGGCCGGAAACTCTGTAATCCATTGGGCAGAAAGAGCGAGGGTTTCGTTCATTATATACTCGCGGAAGTTCGTAAAAGCTTGCTTTAGAGAATCGTCTGTTCCAGTAGAAGTAACGGTAAGTTCAATGCGATCAGTTACATCCAAGCCTCGTTCTTTGCGCAAGTTTTGCACTCCACGCACGAGATCGCGTACAGCCCCTTCTTGTAAAAGTTCTGGGGTAATTTCTGTATCAAGGGCAACCGTGAGGGTGCCTTCGTTTACTACGCGAAGATTTGCTTTTTCCTCGCGGTTTACCACAATTTTTTCTGTTGTTAGTTCAAGATGGATACCGTCTACTTCTATGCTGAGGGTTGATCCTTCGAGCATTGACTGAATTTCTGGGGAAGTAAGTTTTTCGATTACCGCTGCGGCTTGCTTCATAGAAGCTCCGAGTTCTTTTCCAAGAACGCGGAAGTTTGCCTTTGCGCTGTATTCAACGAGTTCTTCTTCTTTGTCGTGGAATATTACTTCCTTAACATTTAATTCATCTCGGATACTTTCTTCCATTTCTAAAAGAACAGATTTTTCTTCTGGATTGCGGGTTACCAGCTCAACAGCACGAAGCGGTTGGCGTGTTTTTAAGTTAAATTGATACCGGAGGCTTCGCCCCATGGATACAGCTTTTTGTACTGTTTCCATCTTAAACTCAAGGGCAGGATCCCGCATTTTTTCGTTATATAGCGGATAATCTTCAAGATGTACCGATTCTGCATCTGAGGGAATGCGCAAGTTTTGCCAGATTGTCTCAGTTACAAAGGGAATTACCGGCGCTGCCACAAGGGTGAATTTCTTAAGCGCAAGATAGAGGGTATGATAGGCGCATGCCTTGTCCCCATCATTTTCGCTTTTCCAAAATCTACGGCGTGAGCGGCGAATATACCAATTATTAAGCTGATCTACAAAACCCACGATAGGATCAATTGCCTTGGCAAGATCGTAGGCATCTAATGCGGCAGTTACATCGAACACCATTTTTTCTGTAATAGAAAGAATCCATTTATCTAAGGGATTATCTCCAGAAGGCTGGAAATCAGCTTCGGGCGGTGTGATTCCATCGATGTTGGCGTAAGTTACGTAAAAGCTATAACTATTCCATAGTGGTATGAGGATCCCTTTGAGAACATCCCGAACGCCTTCGTCGCTATATTTTAGATCGTCGGCCTTTACTACTGCCGAATGCATGAGGAATAAACGCAGGGCGTCTGCACCAAATTCATCTACAACAGTATTTGGATTAGTATAGTTCCGCAAACTCTTAGACATCTTTTTACCATCGGTGGCAAGCACGAGGCCGTTTACAATACAGTTTTCAAAAGCTGGGGCATCAAAAAGTGCTGCGGCGAGTACGGTAAGGGTGTAAAACCATCCACGAGTTTGATCGAGGCCTTCCGAGATAAAATTAGCGGGGAAAGTTTTCTCAAAAGCTTCCTTGTTTTCGAAAGGATAATGGCTTTGAGCATAGGGCATAGCTCCAGATTCAAACCAGCAGTCGAGAACTTCGCTCACTCTTTTTTTTGTTCCACCGCACGAACAGGGTATGGTAATTTCGTCTACAAAATGTTTATGAAGATCTTCGGGATAGACTCCGGAAAGTTCTTCGAGTTCTTTTCGGCTCCCCACGCAAATAGTATCGGAACAAGTTTCGCATTTCCATATTGGAATGGGGTTTCCCCAATAACGGTTTCGGCTAATTGCCCAGTCTCGAGCTCCTTCGAGCCATTTTCCAAACCGACCGTCTTTAATATGTTCTGGCTGCCAGTGAATTTTAGCGTTTGCAGCGAGCATGCGAGGTTGTATTTTTTGTACATTGACAAACCAGCTTCCAACCGCGCGATATATGAGGGGGCTAGAGCAACGCCAGCAGTGCGGATACGAGTGCAAAATCTGTTCGCGCTTTACGAGCTTTCCTTCTGCCTTGAGCTGGTCGATTATTCCTTTATCAGCATCTTTTACAAACAGACCTTCATAATCGGTAACCTCTGAAGTAAATCGGCATTCGGCATCTATCGGGCATATAGTCGGAACTCCTGTTCCCTTAAAAATCTTATTATCTTCTTCACCAAAACCTGGCGCCGTGTGCACAATTCCTGTTCCGTCTTCTGTGGTTACAAAATCGCCAACCATGGTACGAAATGCTCCGGGAGACCCGTCTTCGTTTGTGGAAAGCGTAGCAAAATAGGGAAAGAGTGGTTCATAGGTTATCCCTGCGAGCTCACTCCCCTTCTTTTTCCATACAATGGTATATGAGTCTTCTTCACGGTAATAGGCGGAAAGGCGGGCCTCTGCCATGATGTATTGATCATCACCGTCTGCAACGAGTACGTAGTCTATATCTGGTCCTAGAGTGAGCCCGAGGTTGCTTGGTAGGGTCCAGGGTGTGGTTGTCCATGCTAAGAGATAGGCAGTATCACCCATTTCTATTTTTTCTGCAGGACTTCCTTTTACCCTTCCTGTTATCTTAAAGCGAACGGTAATAGCGGGATCATGCACATCCTTGTATCCACCGAGGTTGAGTTCGTGGTTAGAAAGAACAGTAGAACAGCGTGGGCAAAAAGGGAGGATGTAATAACCTTCATACAGAAGCTCTTTATCCCACAAGCTCTTTAATACCCACCAGATAGATTCCATATAATCGCTATCCATGGTTTTATAATCGTCATCAAAATCTACCCAGCGACCGAGGCGGGTAATAGTTTGGCGCCACTCTTCCACATACCGTAGTACGCTCGATCGGCATGCCTCGTTAAAGTTCGCAATACCAAAATTTTCAATGTCAGTTTTAGAATTAAGACCAAGCTCTTTTTCCATGAGGTTTTCTACCGGAAGACCATGGCAATCCCAGCCAAACCGGCGTTCAATACGGTTGCCCTTCATAGTTTGATAGCGAGGTATTATATCTTTAATGGTGCTCGGCACAAAGTGCCCAAAATGGGGTAATCCCGTGGCAAAAGGGGGGCCATCATAAAAAGTATATTCGGGTGCACCATCGCGGTTGCTAATTGATTTCTTAAAAATATCATTATCTTTCCAAAATGCGAGAATCTTTTCTTCCTGTTCGGGGAAGCTAACCTTTGGATCTACAGGTTCGTACATCGTATACTACTCCTACTCTTGAGTTTGAAAGTGGCTCAAGTATACTGAATTGACGCACTTGTTTCCATACGTTACCTTGACTTTCATCAATTGTGTGTATATCGTTAAAAAAAGACCGACTTATAAGGATGTAAAATGGCGAAGCAAAAGATTCCCGCAATGCCGTCGATTCGTAGGCTTCCTTCATATTTGTACATTGTTCAACAAGCCCATCAGATTAATCAAGAATATATCTCGGGAACTGTAATAGCTCAGGAATTAAAACTTGAGCCAATTCAAGTACGTAAGGACCTAGCAATAACTGGCATCGTTGGTAGACCTAAGAAAGGCTACCCAACAACAGAACTCATGAATGCAATTAACCGTTTTTTAGGGTGGGATACCATCCAGCCGGCTATTTTAGTTGGTGCTGGCAATCTTGGAACGGCTCTTGCCGGTTACGAAGAGTTTCGCCTTCATGGCATAAATATTTTTGCAGCCTTTGATGCAGAGAAAAAAAAGGTTGGAACCTCTATACACCGGATTCCGGTGTATCCCCTTTCCGCTATCGATAAACAAGTTAAAAAAAGTGGTGCAAAAATTGCCATATTGACGGTTCCATCTGAACACGCACAAGAAGCTGCGAACCTCATTATTGAAGCTGGGATTACCGCGATTTGGAATTTTACCAATCATAAACTCAATGTACCCGATCATGTGGTCGTTCAAAAGGAAGATCTCTCATCAGGGTTTGCTATCCTTAGCGTAATGATGCGCAACAGAGACCAATGAATAACGAAAACATAGAAAATCAAACAGTAATTTTTTCTAACCGGCTTACAAAACGGTATAATCATCTGCGCAAATGGGCGAAGCGGACTCAAACAACTTGTTACCGTCTGTATGACCGCGATATTCCCGAAGTACCCCTTGCAGTGGACTTGTACACAGAAGATCCTTCTGGCACAACCTATCTGCACATCTACCTGTACGAGCGGCCTTACGAAAAAAGTGACGAAGCAGAAACCGAATGGATGGCTGCTATGAGCGCGGCGGCAGAAAAAGCCCTTTCTATACCCAAAGAGCGTATATTTACTAAGATACGCCGGAAACAACGAGGCGCACAGGCACAATATGAGAAAATTTCTCATACGGACCGGCGTATTATTATTGCCGAAACCGATGCGCGTTTTTTAATAAATTTGGATGACTATCTTGATACCGGTCTTTTCTTAGATCATCGCCCCATGCGTTTTATGGTCCGCGATACTGTTCAGAATAAAAGTGTACTCAATCTTTTTTGTTATACTGGGTCGTTTACTGTTCATGCAGCTCTTGGTGGAGCCCGCGCTATTACCTCGGTAGATCTTTCGAATACGTATCTTGCTTGGGCACAAGACAATATGAACATAAACGGCTTTGGCAAAAAAACCGCACTCACCGATGAGAAATCTCCCCAAACTGATGCTCCCTTTGAGCTCCATCGTTCCGATGTAACTTTATTTCTAAGGCGGGCAATACGCTCGGGCGAGAAATGGGATTGTATTATCTGTGATCCACCAACTTTTTCAAATTCTAAAAAGCTCGATGATGTTTTTGACATAAACCGAGACTGGGCAGAATTATGCCGGCTCGCCCTCGCCGTTCTTTCTCCCGGAGGCACCCTCTGGTTTTCTACAAATTCTCGCAAGCTGAAATTTGATCCATCTCTTATCGGCGGTGCGGCGGTACATCCAGGAACCATTATTACCGATTTAAGTGAACATTCCATTCCAGAAGATTTTCGCAACCAAAAAATTCACCGATTATGGTCATTTTCTACAGAAAATACAGAGCTGTAACCCCGCGAAATCGGTTATCTCACTTTGTTTAGCTATAACCCCGCGAAATCGGTTATCTCACTTTGATTAGCTGTAACCCCGCGAAATCGGTAAGGCAAAAAAAAAGGGCTACCCAGTACGGGCAGCCTTTTCTTCGTAAAATTATTTTTCCTTGATACTGTATCGTTTATTAAAGCGATCAATACGACCGGCAGAGTCAACAAGCTTTTGTTTGCCAGTATAAAACGGGTGGCATGCTGAACAAATTTCAACCTTTAGATCTTTAGCCGTTGATCGGGTTTCAATAACATTACCGCAGGCGCAAGTAATGCTGGTTTCATTATACGCTGGGTGAATTTTTTCTTTCATATTTTCCTCCATCACTGCTGCGCAGCGGTGTTTATTCTTTTATCCTCATTAATCCATCGTGGCAGAGCCAGTATTCATGGATTTAAGGAATGCTTCATTATTCTTGCTTTTCTTCATCCTGTCAATAAGGAGTTCCATAATTTCTGTATCATCCATAGGGTTAATAACCTTACGGAGTACCCAGATTTTCTGAAGCTCTTCCTCAGTGAGCAAAAGTTCTTCCTTTCTGGTTCCAGATTTCTTAATACTCATGGCAGGATATAACCGGCGATCGGAAAGCTTGCGATCCAAGTTTATTTCCATATTACCAGTTCCTTTGAACTCTTCAAAGATAACCTCATCCATACGGCTACCTGTTTCAATAAGAGCGGTTGCAATAATAGTAAGGCTTCCACCCTCTTCCACGTTACGTGCAGCTCCAAAAAAGCGCTTGGGTTTGTGCAAAGCGTTGGAATCCACACCACCAGAAAGAACCTTACCAGAAGTGGGAACAGTTTGGTTATACGCTCGAGCAAGACGGGTAATCGAATCGAGTAGGATTACAACATCGCGCTTGTGCTCAACTAGACGGCGAGCTTTTTCCAAAACCATTTCTGCTACCTGCACATGGCGTGTAGCTTGTTCATCAAATGTGGAAGAAATTACCTCTGCATTTACGGTACGTTCCATATCGGTAACTTCTTCGGGTCGTTCATCTATGAGCAAAACAATGAGATATACTTCAGGATGATTAGCCGTAATAGAATTGGCAATGCGCTGCATGAGCATGGTTTTACCCGTGCGAGGAGGCGCTACAATAAGAGCTCTCTGGCCTTTTCCGATAGGACAAAAAAGGTTCATAATACGAGTTGAAATCTCACCATTAGCTGTTTCAAGATCAAATTTTTCATCAGGATACAAGGGGGTTAGATTGTCAAAAGGTATGCGGCTTTGTGCTTCAACTACATCATCAAAGTTAACTGTTTCAACACGTAAGAGGGCAAAAAAGCGTTCGCCCTCTTTGGGTGAACGTATTTGTCCATATACCGTATCGCCCGTTTTAAGATTGAAGAGGCGAATTTGGCTAGGAGATATGTAAATATCATCTGGTCCAGGTAGATAACTATTTTGTGGAGATCGGAGAAACCCATATCCATCGGGAAGGATTTCTAAGGAACCAGAGGCAAAAATTATTCCGCCGTGTTCTGTATGGGCTTTAAGTATTTGAAAAATAACTTCTTGTTTTTTCATAGCAACCATATCTTCGTGGGGAACCCCATACTGGGTTGCTAGGTCGCGCAAGGCATGCATGCCCATACGTGTCAATTCATTAATAGTTAGTTTAGGTTTGTTACCAGTATCTTGGGATGACTGGGCGTTCTGATGCCCACTTTCGTAACTTGATTCACGCTTATTTTTTTTAATTCGGTATTCGTTTTTATTATTTTCTCGAGTTGTTGCGGTCCCTGACGAATCTGGAGAGCCAGTACGCCGCCGCCCCTTTGACCGAACCACAACTCGTTTATCACCTTGTGGGGTATTTCGATCATCCTTCTTTTCCCGCGATTCAGACTCGCGGTCTTGTTCTTCGCCGCCTTCTGGCACTTTTTCTGTCCGCTTTTTTTTACTGTCGGTAGCAGAAATAATCTCTTGCGATTCCTCGGCGTTTTTCGGCGAGGAGCCATTAGGTTCAGTAGACAAATCAAGCTGAGCTTGATTTGGTGTTTGTTCCGCTTCTCCATCAAGTTGATCGTTGGGTCGGCGCTTTTTAATCGTTACCATGGGAATTCTCCATAAATTGAGCACAAAAATACAATATATATAGACATGACTTTTTTCTGATTTTTCCTATAAAATAAGTGGGAAAGGTTGATATAAGTATATTAAACTGTCCCTTGCCTGTCAAGCAGTTCTAGAGCAACCTTAAACGCCGCCTTCAGAGTTTTACGGCGGATAGCTGTACGCGACCCTGAAAACTGATACAAATGAGATACACAGACTACCTGGTTATCTCTAGCTTTTACCGACGCTGCAATCCACACGCTTCCAACTGGTAGGTTCTTTGTTCCTCCGGTTGGGCCCGCAAAACCTGTAACAGAAAGAGCAAGAGCATTCTCGCACAAACCCAAAGCACCAGTTGCCATAGCCTCTGCAACCGGCGCACTCACTGATCCAGCAGTTTCTAAAATAGACTCATCTACGCCAAGGAGCCTATGCTTTGCCTGATTACTGTAAGAAACAACTCCGCCCCAAAAAATGAGTGAAGATCCAGGAATTGCGGTTATTTCTGCGCCGAGAAGCCCACCAGTTAATGATTCAGCAGTAACCAGCATACGCTTTTTTTTAGCAAGTTGAGTAAATAATCGACGTGCCGGAGATTGAAAGAACAAAAACACAATTATTCCGAGTCACG
Source organism: Treponema sp. (assembly GCA_012838745.1). Lineage (GTDB taxonomy): Bacteria > Spirochaetota > Spirochaetia > Treponematales > Treponemataceae > Teretinema. Next base: position 10,394 of record DUOS01000064.1, read on the forward strand.
AGAAAGAAGCCGGTTTTTAAGCAAATCTGAACGTATGGTAAAAATATCCACCGGCTCAACAGCAGTTACCATTTCTACTGAACCTTCAAAAGAAACGCCATCGGCAATTCTAAGCCTTGCAGCGGAAACATTACCTTTAACAGAGCTACCAGTTTTCATTTCAATACGATCTAAAGCAGAAATATCGCCGTCTACCATACCTTCAACAGTTATAGAATCAGCTTGTATATGATCAACAGAACACGAGGCGTCTTTTTTTATTACAAGAGCCCCTTTTGATTCAATAGAACCTTCAAATTTTCCTTCAATGTGCAGTTCTTCAGAAAAGGTAAGAATTCCACAAAATGATGTGTTTTTTCCAAAAACAGTTATATCCCGTTCTTTTTCTCTATCCAAGAATCGCGCCATTATTTTTCCTTATTTTGTCGTCATAGTAAACACACCGTCCCAGTCTTCTGCTGGCGGATTTTTCATATAGTAATCACAGCGATCAAAGTACACCCGAGAAGGTCCATCGGTTGAATCTGCTTTAAGTGCCCGCCCAAAAGAAGCATGAGCCTCTTTAAACTGCATGAGTTTGTAAAATCTTCGCCCTTCGGCAAAAAAATCCAATACTAACTGCTTTTCGTCTGTGATCATTTTCTACTCGCTATACGCCTTGCGTAATTCGTTTTCTAGAGAAGTAACCGCAATTTCTCCACTTTTGAGCCTGTTAGCCTCTTCCTGTAACTCATTTATGCGTTTTTTAAGTTTTTGATATTCGAGTTGGCAAGATGCTATGCCCTGTTTAAGCGGATCGCTTTCTTCATTCGAAGAAGAATCACAAAGCGTTAAAAACTTTTCAGAAACCATTTCTACATAGGCTAGAAGTTTTTGGTTCAGCTCATCCTGAAGCACAATGCGTGATTCGCGCTTTTTTAACTGATCAATCAGTTCATGATGCCGGAGAACCGCGCGAATTCGTGCTAAGACTTCAGAAAAATTAAAGGGTTTAGTTATATAATCATCAACACCCAGTTCAAAACCTTCAATTTTGTCTTTTACATCGTCCATTGCAGAAAACATGATGATGGGAATATCGCGCCACTGTGCGTAGTCCGGATCCTTCTTTAGAAGACGGGTAACTTCCCAGCCTGACATCTTTGGCATAATGTTGTCGAGCATTATAAGATCAGGGAAAAAATCTTTTATTTTATCGAGAGCTTCGTGGCCGTTAGCCGCTTTCTCTACAACAAAACCGAGTTTTGAGAGCATGAGATCGAAAAACTCGACATTGATCTGCTCATCGTCAACAATTAATATTTTCTTTCGTGTTTCCATAGTTATACCTTATTGTCCTACATATTCCGAAGTCTTGTCAATATTCCATATATGAGTGCCATGAAAGAACCTATGACAAACAAAATCCCAAGTAAATCGCCCCAGAGTATATAAGGCGTACGCTTTGCATCTTCTAAAACCGGCACCTCGCACACAAGCCAAGTCTCGGTAAAGGCTTCTGCCATATTTTGTATGACACCATTTGGATCAACCATGCACGTTTGTCCGGATGCAGTAGCGCGAACTAAGGGTACGCGATTTTCAACTGCTCTAAATACTGCCATACTCATGTGTTGCCACTGACTCGGCCCACTTGACGCCCAAGCGTCATTGGTCAAATTAATTATTGACCGCGCTCCTTCTTTTACAAACCTACGAGAAATATAACCAAAAGTGTCTTCAAAACAAATTGGAGTTGAAAAACGAAGCCCTGCGGCGTCAAAAACCTTTGGATTACTCCCCTTCTCCCAAAAATGTGTGTCATTTTCTATAAGTATATCATACACCCAAGGAAATGATTTCCGATAAGGAAAATGTTCAGTAAAAGGAACGAGATGCATTTTTCTGTATCGTTCAGGTTCAGGCGGGCTCACATTTATCCCCGGCCGGAATAAAAACACAGAGTTATAGTCCTGGCGACCTAAAGAACCATCTTCTGTGGGAGCGAGAACTGCGTCGTCGTTTCCCAAAAGAAAAGGAACAGGCACTGAGTCTAAATACTCGAGTAAACGAGTTACTAGTTCAAAGGAAGCTCTATCTTCACGATAGCGATGATGCCACTCAATTCGTGGAATAAACGCTGTTTCAGGCCAAACTACGAGACCTATATCAGGATGAGCTGCAAGCGCTTCATCTGAAAGGCGAACGAGCGTTTCATAATCTCGCTGATATGCCTTTAAACCGCCAATCCATGGGTCGCTATTTGGCTGAATAAGTGCAAGTTTTACTTTTTTATGATTCCCATAATCAATAGGAGAAAGCACCCCATATACGAGGGTAAATGCAAAAAAAGCTAGCCAAAGAACGGCGGAAACTTTATGCTCGCGGGCAAACTTAGGTACGCCTAATGCCCAGGTGCGAACTGGTCCTTTAGCATTTTCTTTTAGTGCCCCGGCAATCCATGCGGAGGGAAAGGTAACTAAGGCTGAAACTCCCCACACTCCAAAAATTGAGGCAATTTGTATTATTACGGGCCAAGACCATTGTGAATAGCCGATTACTCCATAACTATATCCATTAAAACCTTGAATTTTTAGGTATTCATATCCAACCCATATTGCCCACTGCAGTATGTAGCCCCGCCGTGGAAAAAGTGAGTCTGCTAATTTGAGTAAGGGAATAACGGCCATAAGCCACAGAAAGTACAGGGCTGCAATAATGTACATAGCGAGTGGATGAAAGACAGCTAACCAATAGGTAAATACGCAGTAACAAAGGGCTCCATACAAGGCGCCCCAAATAAAACTTGTCTTAAACGAAATGCGTCTAATGAGTAGAAACAAGGGGACAAATGCAATGTAGGCTACTAAGGGAAATCCTTTAACAGAAAGAAGATTCGGTTGAGCGAGAGCAAAGAAAAGCACCGCTGCTATGAGCAGGATAAAATTAACCAAAAAGCCCCGAAATAGCTGTTTACGGGACTGTTTGGTAGCGATACTCTCCATTAATCTTTTTTCTCGGCAACTTTACGATCATTTAAATCCCACACAGATGATTTTAAGTCCTTCCCGGCACGAAAGGCCACTACAGAGTGATCTTTAACACTGACTATCTCGCCGGTTTTAGGGTTTCGAGCCTTTGCGCGACCCTTTCTGTCACGAACTTCAAAGGTTCCAAACCCGCGCAGTTCCACGGATTTACCGTCGATAAGCGCATCTTTTACTTCCTGTAAGAACAAATCTGCAACAGCACGAATATCTTTGAGATCAAGTTGTAAATGTTTATAAATTTGCTCAACAATTTCGCTTTTTGTCTTTTTTTTGCTATGCATTAGCTACCCTCACCGCTCGTATGGTATCATACTTACGGATAGATGTTAAGAAAAAAAAACCGCAATAAGCTAGTTTTCTAGTTACTGCGGTTTTCATCTAGCAACAAGGCTAGAAGCTTTTACTTTTCTGCGAAAGAAACATTATACAACTTTTGCATTCGTGATTTTTTACGTGCAACGTTGTTTTTTGCAATAATACCCTTACGGGCTGCCGAATCAAGTTCCTTAATGAGCTCAAGCAATAATACTTCGGACTGAGCCGAATCTTTTGCATGAACACTGGAAACGTATTTTTTCGCACTAGTGCGGACCATACTCTTGACTGCTTTGTTTTGCTTTCGCCGAGCTTCACTCTGTAATTGTCTTTTTTCTGCAGATGACTGTTTTACTGCCAAAGGGAACCCCCAAAAATATAACTATTTGCAAATAATACCAAATGCAGAATGGCTCGTCAAGAGCAACGGCGTATAAGAATCCCAAAAGACCTGTGTTTACTTGACAGGTGATGCTCGTTTCTATATTCTAATGATAATATTAGTTTTCAGGAGTATACCATGGGTGGAGCAAGTAAAAACGCACGTACCGCGGTTTCGTCACAAAAGTTCTCTTGTTCATGTGGTGGCGAAGTAATCATGAAAACCCTGTTTCAAAGCGGTAAACTTAAGAATATTGCGGAATGTACCAAGTGCAAGCGTGTTGAACGCCGTCCGAAAGATTTTAATTAAGCACCGCCTTAAACAAGGCTTTAAAAAAAAGGACCGTTTGGTCCTTTTTTTTTTATTTCTTAGCTAAACGATCTTCTTGTCGCCATGTATCTAGCTGCTCTTGAATTAGCGCCCGCCCTTCTTCTAATATCTGCATTTGTTCAGCTTTATTTGTGGGTGCAGGAAAAACCTTTACTACGGCAACTCTATAAAAACCACCCTTAAGATGGCGAACCATATCGAAAAGAGAATGAATATTCCAACCGCCTTCAACAGCACTAACAACTACCGGCATAGGCGATCGTTCTAGGATGCGCCTAAAGCCAGCTGGATGAAACTTTCTTAAATTTCCATCAGTAGATCGAGTTCCTTCGGGAAACAACACTGGTATCCAGTTGTTTTTTTTAACCCTTTCTGCAAATTTATCAAGTTCGAGCATTGCTTTAGCAGGGCTTCCCGTGCGGCGTATAAGACAGTGCTGATCGCTGCGGAGTACAAGAGAAACCGCAGGAACATGCCTGCCAAGTTCTGCTTTAGCAACAAAGCGAAGCCGGACCGCATCCAAATATCGCATGTACAAGGGTATATCGAGCAAACTCTGGTGATTTGATAAAAGCAAATACTGTTCAGGTAAGGTATCAACCTTGCTGTAATCGCCAGCAAAGTGAAAATCTAAATATGTGGCAAACAAAGCAAAAAGCTGACGAGGTTTAACCCGTACAATATACTGGTTATATAGCAAATTAAGGCGTTTGTTACACACATTTGCAAGGCGATTGATGATTGCAATACCTGCTACCATCTGGGCTACACAAATAGAAACTAGAATTGCTCTCATATAAACCTCTTACGGATATAAAAAATGCTCAACACGATGCAAAACGTCGGAAAGCGGCGCGAAACAGGTTAGCGTTTCAGGCAAGCTTTCTAAGAATACCTTACCATACCTTTTAGCAACAATGCGACGGTCTAAAACAGTTACAACCCCACGGTCCGTTTTTCGGCGCATGAGCCGGCCAAATCCCTGCCTAAAGCGGAGGGCGGCCTCTGGTAGGCTTAGCTCCATAAAGGCATTTCCTCCACGCTGAGTTATCGCCTCAGAACGTGCTTGCAATACGGGATTATTAGGCACACGAAAAGGTAGTTTTACTATAATAACTTGTAATAAAGCATCCCCGGGAGCATCTACGCCTTCCCAAAAGGAATCGGTGGCAAATAAAACGCTCGTCTCATCTTGTTTAAAGGTTTCTAAAAGACGGGAACGATCATCATCTCCTTGGCGCAATATAGTGATACCAAGGGGCGATAGGGCTCTACGTGCAGTCTCACAGGCTCCCCGGAGCATTTCATAGGATGTAAAGAGGACTAAGGCATGCCCGCCAGAAGCTTGGAGTAAAGAGGTAATTGTTGTTTCAACCCATGGTTGGAAATCGGGACTATCGGGAAGAGGGCCTGAATCGGGTATAGCTAATAAAACATTTGTGCTGTACGGAAAGGGAGAACCAAACTCGCCGCTGAGAATGCGATCTTCTTCTATGCGCGACACTCCGGTACGGCGCATCCAAAATTCAAATTTTTTTGCTATACGAAGTGTTGCGGAAGTACAAACAACGGTGCTAAATGGCTCAAACACCCCCGCACACATCATGGGTGCTATAGATAAGGGAGTTTGAACAAACCTCGGATACCAAACAGTTTCGCCTGACCCCTTCCAAGAAAGTTTATTTTTCTCAATCCAAAAAACTGAATCACGACGTTCACTCCATTCCTGGAAATATAGACACAGAGTACCAATAAACTCGAGGCGGCGCAGAGCAAACTTTGATTCCCATACAACCTGTTCATCTTGATCGTCTTCATCTATTCCATCTAAAACATTTCGTATAATACCAGTAAATATAGCAATTGCCTGGCGGAGGGATTCCATTTCTTCAAGAAGTGGTGCTGCGTCTTGTACCGTAGCATCCGAAAGCCTCCAAGAAAAACCGCCGTTCACGAGAGATAGAGCCGCATCTTCTAAAGAAAAAAAGACAGATTTTACAGTTTCTATAGCCGCTCGAGCCGCACTAATTTCTCCCCCATGAGCAGAAATTCTCTCAAGTGCTGGTAAATGGCCACCAATAAAGTTACGGCGAGAACGAAAAAAAACGCCCAACTGCTTATTCAGTTTAAAGCGGGTAAAATATTCAGAAAAGAAGCTGGTAGCGGCGGCTTCAATAGCATGAGCCTCATCAAAAACTATATGATGAAAGGGTGGAAGCACCGCAGTACCCTCGTACCCAGCCCCCATCATGCGTGTTTCGAGATCTGCAAAAAGAAGATGATGGTTTACTATAAGGATTGAGGCATCTGCGGCATCTTTGCGAACGCGCATAACAAAACAATCATCTCTTCGAGAGCAACGCATACCCATACAGGCATCTGACTCTGAAGCTATACGAGACCAGATAGAATCTCGGGGCAAAAAAGGTAAATCGGATTTACTACCGTCTTGGGTTGTTTGTGCCCACAGAAATATTTGTTCGAGTTCTTCTAAATCTTCATCAAAAAAATCTTTTTCTTCCAATGCTTCTGCAAGGCGCCTAAGGCACACATAATTTTGCCGACCTTTCATAAGAACGGCTTTTACCTTTTTTCCCAGTATTCCGCTTGCGGCGGGAATGTCTTTCTCCATGAGCTGTTGTTGTAAGTTAATGGTTCCCGTAGAAACAACTACTCGTTCCTGATTGGTTAGTGCCCATTCTATAACAGGTAACAAATAGGCGTAACTCTTACCAACACCGGTCCCTGCTTCAAATACTCCGATAGCGCCAATGTTAAAACTTCGCGCGATGGATGCAGCAAGGGCAATTTGTGTGGGACGTGTCTCATAAGTAGGGCTTTTTGCTGCAAATGGACCTAGTTCATCGAGCAGGGCTGCTATCGCGGCTTCGTCTATAGGAATTTTTTCCCTTCTTGGAATTGGTTCAACTACGGCATAAACTTCGCTGGCAGTATTATTTATTATATAAAAACCAGTTCCATAATCTGCCATACGAGCAGCAACACTTAGATCGGCATTACTCGGGGTCAGATCTCCCGAAGGGTGGTTATGTATCAGAACATCAGCCTCTTGCGCTGCAGACTGCACCACCGGCACGGCAGAGTCATTCCCGCGAGCGCACACCCTCACTTCTGTAACAACACCATTGCGATCAATACGGCCTGTAAAAAACACTTCATTCCCACCGGAGGCTTTGATAGTATCAGCTATACTAGTGCGTATTTCGGGTGTAAAGCGTGTAATAGTTTTTTCCATGAATAGGCCTTCTTTTCAGCAGAAAAAAAAAGGGTAAGGACCGTAGATCCTTACCCAACTTCGTCCTTTCAGACTTTGCATCTCCTAGGGGAATTGAACCCCTGTTGTCGGGATGAAAACCCGATGTCCTAACCACTAGACGAAGGAGACACGAACAGTTGCCGGTTGTTAGACCAAATGCAACGAGACTAGTTATAGCAAAGCTAGGAAAAAGAGTCAATATGAATCAAGCTTTTTAGCAATAAGAATACGTAAGCTGGACTCTTCACCCTTGTTATACCCCAATGAAACTGCACGATCAAGGTCATTGAGAGCTTCGGTATATTGCTCTAGGTTATAATACGACTGAGCTCGGCGAAAATACACATAGGGTTGAAACTCATTACGTTCAAGAGATTTTGTAAAATTATCTACTGCTTCTGGTTCACGACCTAAAACTGAAAGAACAATAGCAATATAATAATATGGTCTAAAACCATCAATATCATGTTGAGAACTCTTATTAAAATCTTCGAGGGCTTCGTCGTAACGAGATTGTGCAAAATACGCCATACCACGATGCTTATATATAACTGAAAGAACAGTATCGTTAGTGGTTTGGTCTATAATTTGAGTATAAATTTCACTAGCATGCTCAAGATTTCCACTATTATGAGATGCAATTGCATCAAGCAGCATGTCGTCTATAGTACCATTGATGTAGGGCAAGGATACTAAAGGACTTCCATTTCCATTACTAGAAGGAGTTGGTTTTTTTTCTACTAAATCAAGATTAGATTCGATATCAGCTTGTTTATAAAAACTTCCGCGTCGCTTATCCAGCTCCCGATTTAGTTTATTTTGATAATCACGAATTTCTTGAAAAATAATATCGGCAAGACTTAGGCTTGCATTAATTGAAGCGAGCTTGCGTTTGAGAGGTAAATCAAAGGGTGAAAACTCAGATTTGTAGACAAGTTCATGCTCAACCTCTGCCCAGGCATCCTGTAAAATAGTACGTACCTGAATTTCAAAAATAAGGTTTTTTGGAAGATCAAGACCGACTAATACTTTAGGCGGAACCTTTAGTAGAATATGAGTTGACTCATATCCAAACTCGCGAAAAGTGCGGTCGGCTCCCTTTCGTTCAACTTCAATAACAGTAAACTCTTCGCGGAGAATCCTTTCAACATCAGTTAAGTCTTGTAAAAAAGCGCAAATTATTCGTATACCAAACAAATCTGATAATATAGGAAGGTCATCAGTTGGGGTAACCCCATCAGACATAACACGAAGTAATTTACGGTAATAACTGGGAAATTCCTTAAGCCGACATCGAAAATTAGGAGTCGAAGAAACTACAATTTTTTCTCTCAGAAGAGCTTCAAGCCTTTCAAGAAGTATTTTAAAGACGGGTTTATACTGTTCATATTTTTGAGCAAGCTTTTTTTTATCTGGAAGCCATTTGGCATTATTCAATCGTTCTGGCATACAATTTCTAGTATACGATCCTTTGATCCCTGGCGCAACAGTAATGTTTTGGTTTTAAATAAAACAAGGGAACCCGAAGGTTCCCTTGTATCATAAAGAGATATGAATTTATTCGGCAGCGTCTGCAGACTTCTCATTAGGTGAGAAACCTTGCTCTGTAGCCATCTTTTCTTGCTCAAGGAAGCGAAGAACTTGAACTCCACCAAAGCGGCTTACTTCAAGTTGTTTGCGTTCCATTTCTTTACGAGTATTAATACCCCAAAGATCTTCGTCGGCAAAGTCGCGTACTGTGTCCAATACTGCTTTGTCGTAAATAATCTTAACATCCTTGAAATACCCTACATAGTCGCCACCATCGTGAGCGCTATCTCGAGTAACCAAGAATCCCATAAACTTCACATAAGGGAATGCAGTGGGATACACTGGATACAACCGAACTTCACGGGTACGTACTTCAGAAACGTAACCAGGGTTACGCCAAATAAGCTGACGCCATCCGTCGAAGTTAAGATAACCCATGAAATACCGTTGATCGTTGTTATTTTCGTCTCGCGTAAGTACGTACAAACCATGAGGAAAGTTCATACCATAAGTATTAACTGCGATTTCTTTAATAACAGAAACATTCTTTACAACACCGTAACCATCTTCAAACCGTGAAAGACCAGTTTCACGATCAGCATCGGTAGGTTCCTGCACAGCACCATCGTCTGCAACTTGAGCCATGGGTTCATAGCTTGGAATCTCGAATGAGGGTTTAATTACAGCATTTGCGTTACTGTTCCACTCAGGAAAGTTTACACGAACACCAATGCTAGTTGATCCTGCAAACTGTTTTGCATTCTGACTTACCGGAGCTGCTATAGCCCGGGAAACAGAAACGCTTTTTACGTTTCTAGCAGAAGAGTTGAGTACGATCTCCCAGTTGTTGATGGCCAGAGAAGTACGCATGAGTACCTTCTGTTCTTCTGTAAAAGAAGCGCCAGCAACATTGGAATAATCCATTACTGTCCGGCGATTATGTGTCATATTTCCGTCTGCGCCTTCGATAATATCTGCATTCAAATTTGCAAAATCTATCAGAACCGCTTCTTCGGCAATCGCAAAGGCACCTATTAGCATAAGTGCCATTGCAATAATTATGAATCTCCTTTTCATTTCAAAGCTCCTTTATTGCACATATTGTAGACCTGTCAAGTTATAAGTATACGTAAGAAATACCTTTTGTCAACGATTTTTATTCCGGTTGCCCGGCGCCAACATCAAGATTACTTGGATATACTTCTATCCCGTCAATATACATATATATAGTATCAAGATTTCTGAAATTTGTAAAAACATTTTTTTTAAAAATTTCAAAAGCGCGGTCGGGAGGCGGGTTTTTCCCTAAAAAGGCGATAGGATCACTGGTAAGGGTAATATATGCATCCTTTCCACGCACAAAACAGTGAACAGTACTCACCATTTCTGGGAAAAGTGGAGAATATCCCGGCGTTAATGGACCAAGCAACAATTCGCCTACAAAAAGCTGGAGGCGTTGTGATTGATTCTGTGCACGAGCTAAGTAGCGAGATTCGGTGCGCACCTTCCCCAAACTGTTAGGAAACAAGAATAAATGTCGTTGTTTTTGTGGTGAAAACACCAATACAAAAAACAATAGCGCCAAAGAAACAAAACAAACTAAAAAAGCCGCACCTTGGATTAGTGGGTGAGTTTCTCGAAGTTTTTTACCTGTTTTAACAACATAACCGTAAATATTTTTCATTGTCCTATTGTAAACCCTCTCGATTGTTCAAAATGAGAAATAAATGAGAAAAGACCATTATATATACCCATCGAGCATTTTTTCAAGTAATCCGTATCAGCAAGGAGCGCGGCTTCTTTTTCATTACTTACAAAACCGAGCTCTATTAACACACTTGGCATGCGGGCATTGCGCACCACAAACCACGATTCTTCCTTAAGCCCACGATTAGGGCTCTGGGTTCCTATCTGAGCGTCTAAGCCATCCATAATTGATTTCGCGATTAAAATACTTTCTGTAGTAAATTCTTCTTCCATCATTGAATTAAGTATAGGTAGTATCTCCGCAGATTCTGACCCTGACTTATCAATAACAGTCCTGCGATAATCTGGCGAGAGATACCATACCTCAAATCCAGTTGATTTTTTGTTAAACGCCGCATTTGCATGTATAGAAACATAGAGGATTGCTTCATGTTCATCGAGTTTAACTGAATTTGCTATATCAACCCTATCTTCAAGACTGATGTACCGATCATCGGACCGGGTAAGCAGAATTTTTTTATCGGGCCAGGCTTTATGCAACCGTGCGTATAAATCGCGAGCAACCACGAGCACCACATCTTTTTCTTGGATGGGAACATTTTTACCATTAATTTTAGCAGTACCAATTGCTCCAGGATCTTTTCCTCCATGGCCAGGATCAATAAGAATTGCCCCAACTCTATAGGAAACTGGGGGCGGTACGGCAGAGAAAAAGTTTTCTAAGCGGTCTTTAAATGCTGCAGTTACCATCAGTACACCGTTTTTCATAACTGGCGGATCAAGGGCAATAGCTTCACGATAATCTAAAAGAACGAGCCCATCGTCTGCACGAAAGTTAACTAAATGCCCGTTTTTTTGCAAAACGGCTATTTGAGAAAGCGGATCCCAAAAAACTTGAACCGAAAGGTCTTTAACCAATGCCGAAAGAGAAATATCCGGCCGAGAAGATGTTTGCGACACAAGAGGTTGGGCAACAGCTAAAATTAGGAGAAGTGGAATAGTAAAAACAAGGTGTTTATTGCTGTTCACGATCATAGACATACACTATTCCCTGTATTCCACCTCTTAGCAAGGCTTGCCAGTAGTTCACACAGTTTTTTTTTTCTGATTCCACTAGAATTTTTACCAAATTGGGTTCATATACAATTGTTTGTTCTATTGCTTGGCGGAGAGTTCTCCCCTGCCAATCGATAGAATTATCAAGTTCAGAAACTAGATTTTCTGGGACTGGCAAAAATAGTTTTTTACTAAACTTTTGATTAACAAAGTTGGTTTCATTGTTCACCCGAAGATTAGGAAATGCACTTGGAGGAAAAGGGGTATCCATATCAGCTGCAAGAAAGGCGTCTGTTTGAGGATTGGGTGCCGCTAAACGAATAATAACCGCGGCACAGGCATGTTGAGCTTGTGAAATGGCTTCCTCACGGTTTTTATGTATGGAAAGACAGTTTCCACATTTTTCTACATTATTTTTTGGAAAACTGACCTGATCTCCCACGCCAACACGAGGAAAGATATTCTTTATACCGGGCATTGCTGCCGCAGCTTCAATACCAGAAACTGACGAAATTTTCCCCGGCAAGGATATCCACGCTCGTTCGGCACACACAAGGTTGTGCAACGGATCAAGGGATGCGGGGCGGTTTCCTACTGCAAGATCAAGGGCGGCGCCGGTTACGTCTATACCAGAAGAATACGGGAAGGTCCATCCAGACATATAACCGCCAGAAAGCCGAGCGGCGATTTCCCCCACCATAGGACCCTTAGGGGTGAGTTTTATATCACCCTTTGCGGCTCCATGAGTAAGACCTAATGCCTGTGCTCCTGCACGGAAAACAGAAATGAGGCGTTCACGGTCGGCTTCGGATATTCCTGTGGGTATGGTATGCCCCATCTCTACAAAATATGGAGGAAAGAAAATATGCCGGTCGGCGAAGCCGGTCATGTAAAACTTTCCATCGAAAACAAGTGCTTCAAGGGAATACTCGGGGCCTTCCATGTATTCTTCAATTATTGCGGTGCCCGTTCTCGAAAACCCTAGGGCATCTCGGCAGGCATCAAGGAGAGAATCTGCAGAATTAACCCGGACACACCCGCGCGAACCCATATTGTCTACGGGTTTTACTACCACGGGGAAAGAAATGTGTGCATTCGTTAATTGAGATACAACGGTTGGCAGGGTATCTATTCCAACACCAATACATTTGGGAGACGGTACATTTGCTACATGAAAACGCGCACGCATACGGAGTTTGTCGGAAGCGTCTTTTGCCGCTTCGAGTGAATGACTGGGAAGATTACACGCTGTAGCCGCTGCTGCTACGGAAACTGAAAAATCTGTTGCTGCGGTAAAAACGCCATCCAGCCCAATAGTGCGATGGAGCTCTTGGGCAAAAGATACAATTGCCGGTACATCTTTGAGATCAATGGGTTCAAAACGATCTGCGAGAGCACGGCAGGGCGCATTAGGATTTCCGTCTATTACGATGGTTTCCCATCCGCGATCTTTTGCCGTTTGTATGGCGACACCTTGCATTGTACCTGCGCCCAAAATAAGTATTCTTTTGCTCATAGTGCGTCCTCTAAAGTTCCCCGCTTAATTGCATAAACCTCGAATGTATCACCGAGGCGAAACAGACGAGAAATCGCAAGGCGTATTTTCCAGCCAAAGGAGTTGTGCTTAACCCTTGTTGAACGGGGAAAGCGCTCAGGATGGTGCCCTGTTGAAACTATTTTTATAACGCGAAAACCGTATAGTTCTAGTTGCCGCCGTACAAGGGATGGTTTCCAAATAGTGAAATGATCTGCAGGGCTCTGGTTTAAAAACCTATGATGCGCCGTACGAGCTGATACGCCCGAACCAGAAGGAGTAGAAAAAGCGAGAATTCCACCGGGAAGAAGAATCTCGCGTATTTTTTCAAATACAGTTTCTAAGTCTTCAAAATGTTCTATTACATACCACAGAGTTACCGCAGCAAACTTTTTAGATTCAGGCAAAAGGTTTCGGTTAAATGCGGGAAAAGCGGACTGAACCGCAGGGAAACCGAGTTCGTTTTTAACCCAATGAATTGCTTCTTCTGATACATCAGTTCCCATAGGTTTCCATCCGGCATCCTTGGCGGCAGATAAAAAAGGACCGTAGGCACAGCCAATATCTAAAAGTAACAAATCATCTTCTGGTAGTGTTGAAAACAGGCAATTGCGGATTTTTTGGATTACCGCCATTCGTTTTACACCCATGTTTTTTATTGAATCAAAATCATCGAGATAGGTTTTACCATATTGACTGAAATATTCTTCAAAAAAATACGCATGATTGTATGAGGTTTCTCTACCTGTTTCAAAACAGGTATAGGTAATTTTACAAGACTGACAAACAGCCACAGTGCGTGTTTCCTGCCGGTAAATAACGGTTGGATTATCTGCATCGCACAAGGGGCAATGCAATGTGCGCCCATGGGTTAAACGAGCGAGTAATGCGGCAAGATCTCGGCTTTTTGTTGTAGGAGTAATAATACTTGGCACCGATATCCCACGGGTAACTATTTTTTTGAGAGCTGAGACAGAAACGTTTCTCCGCTTGAGAACGGAGAAGCCTGCATTTTTTCCCAACAGCCAATGATAGCGAGTAGGCGAAAAAAGGATAACTCGGCAACCGGCGGCGAGTGCCTCGAATGCGGTGAGCCCATAGTGGGTAATAATAAGATCGTAATCTGCAAGTTTTTCACGAAGGTTTTCTACCAGACCAATAACGGTGTAACCACCAGTTGCCGGTGTGTTCGCTGGATCGATCACGGTAACTTGCGAAAAAATAGTTGCTGCAGCCTTTGCAACAGGACGTGCCAGGGCCGCTTCATTACAACCACCGGCAACCACTAAAACGGTCTTTATAGTTGATACCGGTGTGTCTCGCCGCCGTGTGGGCAATGGAAGAAATGCTGCGTCTTGGCAGTTTGCATGAGGAAACGACGATTTCGCCTTCCATGGATTTCCTTGGGAAAACTTCCATCGTGCGCTTGGTAGGGATGGAATGGTGTCAATATAATAATCCGCTCTATCCCTTCCAAAACCACCGTCGTCTAACGCAACTACTGTACTAAGCAATCGCAAGGTTTTCATTTCTTTTTTTGTAGATCGAAAAGGATCGCTTACCACTAAAGAGGCTGATGCCGGCAAGGTACACACGGTAAGATGTTTTAAATCTGCGGGTATAGAATCGTACTCGGCAGGATCAGTTATAACGAGGGATACTTGATAATTGGTTCGAAGTGCACGGATAAGTTCTTGGGCTCGAATGCGATGCCCACTCCCCTTCCCAGGGCCAACAGCCGGAGCAAAAATAATTTTCGTAACTGCATATTTCCATGCTGCGAAAATGTTTATTGAACTAGCAGGAAGAGGAATTTTATGCTGGTTTAAATAGTGGGCCATAGTACATACACGCTGCAAATCTTCGGCGGTATCAACGGAAATTTGCACCGACGGTTCATACCATTGTGGGGGAGCCGCTTCGCGAATACAGCGGTACCGGTTGGTATGATTATAAAGAGCGGGGCCAACATGTTCTCGGTCATAGGAGGAATCAGTTTTTGACGCTGCATCGAGGAGGTCTTGGGCATTTATTATTTCTACCCCTGCTCCATAGGGAAGACCGTCAAATCCAAAATAACTGATCCCCTCCTCCTCCTCTGAAAGTTGCAAAAAACGTGCGAGGGCTGCTTGGGCTGCGTCTGCAAAAACAAAGGGATTATCTGCGGTTGCGCGAATTACAATCTTTGAATCTAAAGCTCGGATAACTGAACAAAAACGTTCAAGAACATTATCCGGCGAACCGCTTATGAGGGTAAAACCACAAGATGATGCGAGGGGTGTAAACGGCACAACAGATGCGGGATCGCAGGCGAGCACATAGTGATCTGCAGGAATGCGCAGGAGAGATTCCATAGCACGAACAACGAGGGGTTTTCCCCCTATACCCTTGAGTGCCTTATGGGGAAGACGAGTTGAGTTAATTCTTGCCTGAAGTATTACCGTAGTCATTATAAACAGGGCTCCCAAGCAGAAACCATTTCTGGTGCCGCTTGAATAAAGCGAAAACGATTGGTTCTAACCCAGCTACGCACGGTCTTGAAATCGTTCCATGAGTTTACAAATCCAACGCCAGATCGCGCTGCATAGGAAAAAAACCGAGAAAGAGGTAAATATGCTTCATCCTGGCGGCGCACAGGGGCTAAATTTTTTAAAAAGAACTTCATATATGAGTAATCGGCGGTTATATCTTCGCGGGGAACGGCTTCTTCGTAAGAAAGGCGAAAACTCGTTGCCAACTGTATTTTCTCTCCCCAAAGATGGGCGCGGAATCCCATATCAAGGTTTTGCCAGTAGGGATTTTTGATTGTATGATCATACCCACCCAATCGTATAAACTTTTTACGATTATAAATACCGGTAAAATCAAAGGGATAAATTGTTGGTGAGCCGTCGCGGATACAGGGCATGGGTTCTACTTGGAATGTATTTCCATTCAAGGCAGGAACCATTTGTAAGGGGAGTACTTCCATTTTTGGACTGGTTAAAAGTGGAACCGTACATAAACGATCACTTTCTTTAATTTTTTTCATGAGGCGTTGTGGCGTTCCCGAAGCAGAGACCCGCATATCATTCCATACAACAAAAACGCGAGCTGCATCAGTTTCGGCCATTCCGGTATTAATCATCTCTCCCACCGTTACCGTTTCAAGGGGAACAAGAAATTTTACCGAAGGGAAGCGAATTGAAAGATTTTCAATATCGTAGGGTTCTCTGGATAATTCTATAGAAATAATTGAAGTAAAACCTGCATTTTCCAGATTTTGGAACACTGCAGATCGGTAGTAGCGACCACCGCGATTCAAGAGGATGACCGTTAAATCTTCTTCATTTTCATCTGTTTTTCTTGTTTTACCACCAACGATGGTATGAGGAACTTTCTTTTCATTAAAAATTATAGGTGTAATACTCATCACAGGTTCCACAGATTCCTTCATAGACACATGCTAAATGCTGTTCGTATACGCGGTGGTAGCCTTTCCAAATATCTGCAAGATCCTCGGAAAACGCGTTGCCAAAGGAATGACTCGCGTATAAATCCTCACGACAGAGGGGCACCGTCCCGTCGATGAGTATACTCATATCGCGCTTAAGATGCCAGCAAGGGTGCCTTTTAAGCGGAGCAAGATCGGCAACACGGCGTTGTGGCTGGATATCGCAAAATGAATCATATTTTTGAATAATGACCCTTGAAAGTTTTTCTTTCCAAAAGCGATAAAATACTTCCAGCTGCTCTTCGTTTTCATTCATTCGTATAAATTGCGGCCAAACATCTTGAGGAAAAAGCGTAGCAAGGATTTCAATGCAAGAAATCGCTTCGGAAAAAAGTGCGTTTACTTGTTCTGGAGATTCAAGACTGCGTAAGGCTCCGTATAAACCGCTTTCAGCTGCGTCGAGAGAAACAATCCAAGTAATTGGTGGGAACCCAGAAATTCGGCCTCCAGATTTTAAAGCAGTTTCTGCAATTTCGGAGAGAGTTTCTTTCTTCCAGCCAATGCCGGTTGTCTCGATAAGCACAGAAAGACCGGGGTATTGTAACACTTCTGCGATGCAGGCTGCAATTTCTGGATGTTGGGATGGCTCTCCCCACAAAGAAAGAGAAACGACAGCGGTTTGGGAATAGTCTGCTATTTTTTTAATAAGCGGGGCAAAATCTTTTTTTGCCATGTAATCCCTGCGTTCGGTAACTGCTTTGGCCGGTGAAAGACCAGTTCCACTTTCGCAAAAGGCCGGATATGGGCAAAACATGCAGGAAAATGGACATCCACCGGCTATTTGTATACCGTAAAAGGCAGGTTTAGTGCGTAATGCTGCCCCGCGGTTTTGCACAAGCTCAGCGTAATTTTCCACAGTAATATCGGCAAAGGATTCACAGAGTAAATAATTTTGCCAGCAATCGCATGCAAGCATCAAGCGTAAATGGCGCACATCCACCGGAGCTATGTCAGTTTCAATATCAAAAGAGTTTATATCTTTTTTTATTGTATCAAAGACGATGGTTTTCGTTACCGGGCCTGAATCTGCAAGGCGAGCGAGCACGGGAATAATTCCCCGTGCAAGGATATCAGGAGCGAGCCCCACGGGATATCCGTCGGCAAAGGTGTATTCGGCAGCATAGGAACAATGGCGCTTGTACAGCCTTGCTGCAAAATCTTTATCAAGAAAAGGAGTATCTCCATGAACGATAAACACTTGCTCGAAGCCGTCTGCAGCCTTGTCTATAACCGAAAAGAAGAGAGAGGATGTCCAAAAATCTTCTATATGAAACTCGACAGGAACAGTAATTCCCGCGTCCTTAGTCAGTTTTTCTAGCGTTTTGGGATCAGGAACTGGTGCTCCGTTATGGCGCTTCTTAGCGGCACATACCAAAATACTTGATTTTGAGGACATTTCGGACGCAGCGCGAAGGCTTCGGATAAAAGCCGAATCCCCGCCCGCTACATTTTGAATAGCAAAACCGGAGATTTCTCCGGCAAACAGAACTACTAGGTTTTTCATGGTACTTTCAATATCGGCAAAAGAGCTTTCATCTTGAGAAAACTCGACCACCGTGGTATTCTCATTTTATGATTAGCGACAGGCCACTGCGAATTGCTGAAATAACATCCCTCGTAAAAGAAATCCTTGAAGGTGCCTTTCCCCAAGTAACGGTTGAGGGTGAAATTTCCAACTACCGCCCTTCGAGCGCCGGCCACTGCTATTTTACCTTAAAAGACGAATCGAGCGCTATTTCTGCGGTAATGTTTAAAGGCAAAACACGGAATCTTACCTTTGAACCCAAAGACGGCATGCTTGTACATGCAACTGGTTCGGTTTCGGTATATGCCGCTCGTGGAACCTATCAAATTATCGTTGATTCAATGAAACCCGCAGGTGCGGGAGATATCCTTCGCCTCCTAGAAGAGCTTAAACAAAAGCTAGCAGCAGAAGGTCTTTTTGACGAAGCTCGCAAAAGACCAATCCCTGAGTTTCCCTCTCGTGTGGCAGTAATTACCAGCCCAACTGGTGCGGCTGTTCGAGATATAATTAATGTTATGCGCCGAAGGAATCCATTAATTGACATTGTAGTTTTACCGGCAGTAGTTCAGGGAACAGATGCACCGCCAGTACTCGTTCGTCAAATTGAAACTGTGAACAAATACCAGATGGCCGATCTTATTATCATTGGTCGCGGGGGTGGTTCTTTAGAAGACTTACTCCCCTTTTCAGATGAAAAACTCGTGCGAGCCGTAGCTGCTTCCGAGATTCCCGTAATTAGCGCCGTTGGGCACGAAACAGACTGGTCTCTCTGCGATTTTGCAGCCGATATTCGAGCGCCCACCCCTTCTGCTGCAGCAGAAATTGCCTGCCCGCTCAGTAGCGAATGGGAAAACCGCATTTTGGATGCTCGCGAAACCATGGCGCTGGCTCTTACCACGCGAGTAGACCGCATCAAGCTTATGATTTCTCGCTTTGATCCCGAGTCGCTCGAACTCCGCTTTAGAAGAATTGAGCAACCCCTACTCATGCGTTTGGATGATGCAAAGGAAACCCTCCTTGCGGCGCTCGGTGACCGGACACGGGAATATCGCCACAGAATAGCCATTCTTATGGAAAAACTCCAAGCGGGTAATCCGGCTGAAATCTTAAAAAAAGGCTATTCACTCGTGAAAGATGCTGATACAGGAAAAATAATAACAAATGCCAGCGAAACCCAACCGGGACAAAAGCTGGTTATCATACCGGAGCGAGGCACAATAGTTGCCCGAGTTGAGGAGAAAACAGATGAAAAAATTTGAAGAACGGCTTGAACGCCTCGAAGAACTCAGCGAAAGCATACGCGATTCCGCCCTTCCTCTAGAGTCGGCTTTAAACTATTTTGAGGAAGGCATAAACCTTGCCCGCTCCCTCGAAAAAGACATTGACAAAATAGAGGGTAAAATTCAAATCCTCATGAAAGAACCAACGGTTACTAACGATAAACCTGAACTTGAACTCTTTGCCGAACAGGATTTGAACGATGCCTAATTCCAACGCGCCCAACACCGCCAGAAATATCCGCCCAATCCGGGAACTTTCTGGCGAAGTAGCGCGGAAGATTGCTGCAGGTGAAGTTATAGACCGCCCAGCGGCAGTTATACGAGAGCTCATTGATAACGCAATTGACGGCGGAGCTACTCAAATAGATGTAGAAATTATTTCTGGCGGAATTGAAAGTATCCGCGTTAGAGATGATGGGTGCGGCATGACGAAGGAAGATCTTTCCTTGTGTACCCGTACTCATACGACCAGCAAAATTATCACCGAAAACGATTTACTCTCTCTCTCTACCCTAGGATTTAGGGGAGAGGCTCTTTCTTCTATTCATGCAGTTAGCCGCCTTGAAATAATCTCTGCACGAGATGGCACGGCGTGGAAACTGACGAGCTCGGGCCTAGAACCAGACCGCCTCCCCGTGGGAACGGTAATACAAATTAACGGCCTTTTTGACAACTTTCCCGCACGCCGCCTGTTTTTAAAAAGACCTGCATCGGAAGCTGCCCTGTGCCGCCAAGTTGTACAAGAAAAAGCCCTCGCCTGGCCCGGTATTTCGTTTCGTTACTCGAGCCAAGGTACCAACCCCCTCGTGCTTCCCGCAGTACAATCCTTACGAGAGCGAGTCCTTGCCGCTCTGGCACCTCAAGAGCCAGAATCGTTCTTTCATGTAATAGAAAACAGCGGCGAAGGATTTTCGTTTAGCGTGATTGCTGGTACTCCAGAAACAGCGAGAGCTAACCGGCGATCGCTCATGGTGTATGTAAATGGCAGACGTATCCAAGAATATGGATTAATCCAAGCACTCGAATACGGCGCCGAAGGATATTTCCCCAATGGAACACACCCCTTTGCCGTTCT
>DUOS01000065.1 GCA_012838745.1 Treponema sp.
ACTGCCACAGTGCTTTTGCGCGGAGATACAGGAACTGGCAAGGAAGTGCTCGCTCGAACGATTCACGGGTTAAGTCCGCGTGCTGAAAAAAACTTTGTTGCCATAAATTGTGGTGCTTTGCCGGAGAATCTGCTTGAGTCAGAATTATTTGGATATAGAAAGGGAGCGTTTACCGGAGCTGATCGAGATAAACCAGGACGTTTCGCTCTTGCTGAAGGTGGCACCTTGTTTTTGGATGAAATTGGTGAGGTGAGCCCAGCACTTCAGGTTAAGTTATTACGAGTATTACAGGAACATGAATACGAGCCACTCGGTGGAACAAAACCTGTTGCATCTGATGCGCGGATTATTTGTGCAACAAATCGTGACTTAAACGAAATGCTTGAGTTAGGAACCTTCCGCCAAGATCTATATTATCGCATAAATGTTATAGCCCTTGATTTGCCACCCTTGCGCAGGCGTCTCGAAGATCTTGCTGATTTAGCAGAAATCTTTCTTGATACTGCAGTAGCACGAACCGGAAAAAAAATAACCGGTTTTACTCCCGATGCTTTTCGGGCATTTTATACCTATGATTGGCCGGGAAACATTCGTGAACTCGAAAACGTAATAGAACGGGCAACTGTTCTTACTACTGCTGGTGCAATAGACCTTGATGTTTTACCTCCTGAATTACAAACTGAAAAAATCGATTCAAAAAGCAAATCTCGCATTGATACTCAATCCGAAACTTCCCGCTACTCACCATCGACACAGCCGGCAAATGTATCACTGACTGAGACACGGGAACGAGCAGAAAAGGCTTGCATTATAACCGCACTTGATGCAAACGATTGGCACCGTGGAAATACGGCACAGACTCTTGGAATGGATAAGGCAACCTTATGGCGTAAGATGAAAAAATACACCATACAAGAATGATATTTAGCTAGACAATATAAACCGGACTTAATAAACTACCTCCATGACAGCAAGCCTCTTTTACGGATTACTTCTTTTTTCATTTGTCTCAGCTTTTACACCAGGGCCGAATAATCTTCTTGCTCTTGCTTCCGGTGCCAACGTTGGCTACCGCAAAACTCTCCCGCATATAATTGGTGTGTGTCTCGGATTTCTTATAATGATGGTATTAATGGGCGCTGGATTGGGCGCTCTTTTTATGCGATATCCCACTATTCAATTAATCCTTCGCTATGCGGCCTTTACCTATCTTCTATATCTTGCGTTCAAAATTGCAACAGCCAGTGGGTTAGGCCGTACCACAGGGCGTGAAAAGCCGCTTACAGTACTAGGTGCTATCGCTTTCCAGTGGTTAAATCCCAAGGCCTGGATAGCAGCTATAACTATTGTTACAACCTTTACCCTTCCGCAAGCTTATTGGCAATCCCTTGCTGTTGCTTCGATTGTAGATCTCATTATGGTATTTTCAGCTGTTTCAACGTGGGCACTATTTGGGAAAGTTGTAAACAAATGGCTTTCTCGACCGGTTATATTACACGTTTTTAACATTGCAATGGCTTTATTGCTGATTGTATCTGTGATTCCTGCGCTGTTTTTTTAAGAACCTGCTATCTTACAGGGCGGAAATTATTTGTGATCGTACTTGTTCAGGCAGGAGAACCGCTTCTTCGCGAGAAA
>DUOS01000066.1 GCA_012838745.1 Treponema sp.
ACTTTTCCAACACCGCTGGGTCCGGTGTCTCCTATACTATACGTTTTAGATGTATTCACATTAACAGCTACTGTTTTAGAGGCTGGGGTAAATGTAAAACCTGCGGGATTAGACAAAGCAACTGTTATATTTGCGCCATTTGCCACAGTAATTTCTGAAACCGATAAGATGCGTGTTGTTCCAGTTCCCGTCAATGCGCCTTTTGTAGCACCGGTTACTGTAATATCACTGTAGCCAAGGTGGTTGGGTCAGCACTGAAAGTTAAGGTCAATTTTGTGGTTGATACCGATCCCGCAGTTCCATTCGCAGTTAAACCTGAGAATTTTACTTCGCTTGGTTTATCTTCTGGTGTATTTGCATTCTGGCATCCCATCAAAACCAACAATACTGCCAATAGAAATCCAATACAAATCTTTTTCATTTCTTTCTCCGTTAAAATTTTTTTAGAATCACCTGTTGTATAATAAAGGTTCAACGAATATCTGGAACAGGAAAATTCAATTTTCCATTATCTCCAGATTATACTCGCGACCGTATACTACAGCATAACACCTATTTGTTCTTTTCACTATTGTTATTTGAAATAAATCACTAATCAAAAGGAATAACCCCCGCCCACCCTTATTCATTCTTCGCGGCGGCTCCGCGCATGGCCAGTTCGCCCTACATCCTTTTGTGTGCCTCAGTCTAAATTCCTAATCTTACACTCCACCGTACTGGAAGCGATAGAGATTCCAATAGGCTCCTTTGAGGGCGAGAAGTTCTTCGTGGGTGCCTTGCTCTACGATGCGGCCAGCGATGATTACGAGGATGCGGTTTGCGTGGCGGATTGTTGAGAGGCGGTGGGCAATAACGATACTGGTGCGGTTTTCTAGCAAGGCTTCGAGTCCGCGCTGGATCATTTGTTCGGTTTCGGTGTCTACGGAGCTGGTCGCTTCATCTAAAATAATGACCTTTGGGTCGTGGGCAAGAACTCGGGCAAAGGATAAGATTTGCCGCTGGCCTTGAGAAAGATTCGTTGCACCTTCGGCAAGCATAGTACTGTAACCGTCTGGCATTTTTTCTATGAATGTGTCGGCGTGAACAGCTTTGGCGGCGGCATGCATACGCTCTATTGGAACGTCGGCTCCTAAACGGATGTTCTCCTCGATGGTTCCAGAAAATAAAAATACATCTTGCATTACCGGCTGTACTGCTTTGCGTAAATCGTTTAAGGGAAGGTTTTTTATGGCGACTCCATCCAGACGGATTTCACCTTTTTGTACGTCCCACAGTCTCGTTATTAAGTTTGCTATGGTCGATTTACCGGCTCCGGTGGGCCCAACTATAGCGACCATTTCACCAGGTTTTACATTGAACGACACATCTTTAAGAATCCACTCATCGGGGGTATAGGCAAAAGAAACTGCATCAAAAATTACCCCGCCTGCAACCTCTTTGCTCATCTCCTGTTTTGGGGTATTGGGAATACACTCATCGGCATCGAGAAGTTTGAACACCCGCTCTCCTCCTGCCATGGCACTTTGTAGAAGCGTATATTTTTCGGCCATATTCTGAACGGGTG
>DUOS01000067.1 GCA_012838745.1 Treponema sp.
ACTTTTCCAACACCGCTGGGTCCGGTGTCTCCTATACTATACGTTTTAGATGTATTCACATTAACAGCTACTGTTTTAGAGGCTGGGGTAAATGTAAAACCTGCGGGATTAGACAAAGCAACTGTTACAGTTGCGCCATCTGCCACTGTAATAACAGAAACTGCCAAGGTGCGGGTTGTTCCAGTTCCCGTCAATGCGCCTTTGGTAGCACCGGTTACCGTAATATAACTGGCAGCCAAGGTGGTTGGGTCAGCACTGAAAGTTAAGGTCAATTTTGTGGTTGATACCGACCCCGCAGTTCCATTAGCAGTTAAACTTGAGAATTTTACTTCAGTTGGTTTATCTTCTGGTGTATTTGCATTCTGACATCCTATGAAAACCAACAATACTGCGAATAGAAATCCAATACAAATCTTTTTCATTTCTTTCTCCATTTATTTTTTTTTAGAATCACCTGTTGTATAATAAAGGTTCTACGAATATCTGGAACAGGGAAATCAATTTTCCATTATCTCCAGAATATACTCGCTACCATATACTACAGTCTAACACCTATTTGTTTACTTCACCATTGTTATTTAAAATCACTAATCCAAAGGAAAAGCCACCGCCCATCCTTATTCATTCTTCGCGGCGGCTCCGCGCTACGACTATCGCCCACCCAAACGCCTGGTGCCTCAATCTTAATTCTTACTTACACTCCACCGTACTGGAAGCGGTAGAGATTCCAATAGGCTCCTTTGAGGGCGAGAAGTTCTTCGTGGGTGCCTTGCTCTACGATGCGGCCGGCAATGATAACGAGGATGCGGTTTGCGTGGCGGATTGTTGAGAGGCGGTGGGCAATAACGATACTGGTACGGTTTTCGAGCAAGGCTTCGAGTCCGCGCTGGATCATTTGTTCGGTTTCGGTGTCTACGGAGCTGGTTGCTTCGTCGAGAATTATGACCTTTGGGTCGTGGGCAAGAACACGGGCGAATGATAAAATTTGCCGCTGGCCTTGGGAAAGATTCGTTGCACCTTCGGCAAGCTGGGTACTGTAACCGTCTTTCATTTTTTCTATGAATGTGTCGGCGTGAACAGCTTTGGCGGCGGCATGCATGCGCTCTATTGGAACGTCGGCTCCTAAGCGGATGTTCTCCTCGATGGTTCCAGAAAATAAAAAGACGTCTTGCATGACCGGCTGTACTGCTTTGCGTAAATCGTTTAAAGGAAGGTTTTTTATGGCGACTCCATCCAGACGGATTTCACCTTTTTGTACGTCCCAGAGTCTCGTTATTAAGTTTGCTATGGTCGATTTACCGGCTCCGGTGGGCCCAACTATTGCGACCATTTCTCCGGGTTTTACCTTGAACGAGACATCTTTGAGAATCCACTCATCGGGGGTATAGGCAAAAGAAACTGCATCAAAAATTACTTCGCCTGCAACCTCTTCGCTCATCTCCTGTTTTGGGGTATTGGGAATACACTCGTCGGCATCGAGTAGTTTGAACACCCGCTCTCCTCCTGCCATGGC
Source organism: Treponema sp. (assembly GCA_012838745.1). GTDB lineage: Bacteria > Spirochaetota > Spirochaetia > Treponematales > Treponemataceae > Teretinema. The sequence goes on from DUOS01000067.1 coordinate 1,514, forward strand.
ACTTTGTAGAAGCGTATATTTTTCGGCCATATTCTGAACGGGTGCATAAAACATACGAATCAGATTGATAAAGGCAATTAAAGTTCCGAGGGAGAGTAATTGAGAGCGGTACAATCCTGAACCAAAATAAATGATGATGGCCATCGAGGTACTCGATAAGAAATCTACAACTGGGCGAAAAATTGCAAAAACATACATTTCACCCAAGTTGGCTTTCATGAGTTCCTTATCATGGCTTTCAAATTCAGCTTGAGCCCGTTTTTCTCCGGCAAAGAGTTTTACGATTGTGATTCCGGAAAGTCGCTCTGCTATATATGAATTCACTTTCGATAGCCAGACCCTCTGGCGGCGAAAAGCATTCCGAGCCCGAGAGCGGGTTATGATGGTTAGGATTGCGACAGGTGGTAAGGATGCTAATGTTATGAATGCAAGGCGGATATCTAAAAAGAAGAGCACAACAAGGACGCCGATCATGAGGCTTGCATCTTTTAGGAAGGCACCAAAAACATCGGTAAAAAACTGACTAATAGTTTCAACGTCACTGGTGAGCCTTGTAACGATGCGGCCAACCGGCTGGCGAGATAAAAAGGAAAGAGATTGGCTTGCAGTGTGTCCGAAAAGTTCGGTACGCAAGTCTTTCATTATTTTTTGACCAATGAGACTCGAAAAGTATATTTGAGAAAAAACTGCAGCGAGTACGGCAACGAGCGAAAATAAAAGAATGCGAACATTCGCTTTAATAGTCGCGTAATCTGAGATGCGGATAATTTTAGCATCTGAGGCGGAAAGGTTTTTAAGATCAGCTACTGGAAGTGAAGCCCACTGATCCC
>DUOS01000221.1 GCA_012838745.1 Treponema sp.
CGATACAATTCTGATCAATTGGAACTCTAATTAAAGCTAAAACCCCTAGCGACCAGAAAATACAAGCTGGTAAATACCAAAGAACAGTTAGTATTATTTTTTTTGAATTGAAGAAAAAAGGCACCACTAAAAGTGTTAATACGAATGTAATTCCTAATGATAATGCTAAGCGTAAAAGTACCTCAATAAAGACAGCACCCTCATCATGTAGTACTACAACTTCCATAGATTTATCAAGCACATTTTTAACAACTTCCTTACACTCAATCGAAACACGGTAGGTGTTCGCATTTGATGAAGGTCGTACAGAAAGAATGATACAATCTTCTCCATTAACACGAGTAATTTCTTCGGGTGTCCTTTCTGTAGTGGTAATTGTAGCAATCGAAGAAAGTTTTATTCGTGATTTATTTATGTTCACCGGAAGCTGCAAAAAATCGACAATTTTCGGAATCCTTGTTTCAATTCGTAAAGGTATAATTTTTTCTGGAGTACGGAAAAATCCTCCAGGCGTAAGGATATGTCCCTGTGCTATAGATTGTGCTATAGCAACTGTATTGATAGACCGTATTGATGTAGCATCATTATTAAAGCATACAAGTATTTCTGGGATGCTTCCTCCGGCAATAACGGCTTCTGCTACACCTGGTATAGATTCAATTTTGCTTTTAACTTCTTGTTCAACTAGCTGACGTATTTGTGTTAACGATTTTTTTTTGGAAGATATTGAAAACACAAGTAAATTAGGTACGCTGGATGCAGAAGAATAAATTTCAGGTTTTTGTACGGCAGGAGGCAGTCTCTCATAAAGAGCATCAACTATCGTTCGCAATTCCGTATAAACTTGAATATGTGTTACAATTCTTTCAAAATACAGAGTTGTAACACTTTTCCCCCAGCTAACAGTTGATACCGTACGTACTAATGATGGCAAAGATCCCACTTTTTCTTCGAGGGGGATGGTGATTAAACGTTCAAGAATCGCTGTGTCCATTCCAAAATATTCAAATTGTATACGGTAAGTTAGATACGGTTCATTTCTTGATTGATAAAACCCAGAGTTTCGAAGAGCAAAAAAAAACATAATAGATATGAGTAAAAACAATGATATCCCAGCCACTCGGTTATTCATAATTTTTTATCCTTTCAAAAAGATAAAATTTAAAAAATATTTTTGGTACAATGAAGAGTACCAATAGAGTAGACAGAACCATACCACCAATTACTGCAATTGCTAAAGAAGACTGTGCATACTTGCTATAAGGATCAAAAGAAAAAGGAAGCAGAGCACCAATGGTAGTTGTTGCTGTAACCAGTATTGTTCTAAATCTTTCTGTACATGCAATAATAATAGAATTACTATTTATTTGTTTTTTCGAAGAAATTGATTCATATAATAAAATTGAATTATTTACTGCAGTACCAAAAAGTAAAACGAGGGCGATACCACTCATCACGTTAACCGTTTTACCAAAGACAAGTAATAAAACCATCGCTCCAGAAAAAGCAGCAGGTAATGCGAATAAAAGAAAAATTGGAACTATAAATGATTCAAATTGTGCAGCAAGAACAAAATAAAGTAATAAAATAACACCCAAAAGCATAATAATTATTTCATGACTTATTTCTTCTGTCTCTACCTTTTTAATATCTATTAGTTGTATATCAGAGGGAATTCGAACTGTTTCAGGATTAAATCCTTCTAATATTCGAGCATCTTTTCTGTTATATCGATAGAGAATATTCTCTGTAAGCTCCCGATCAATAGAACCAGCACTTAGTACCGGGACTGAAGTTCCATTAACTAGTATTTTCATTCGAGAAATATCCTGTGTTCTTACAGGCTGATTTTTTTCTAAAAAAACAAAAACGGGTATCTGTATTCCTTTTTCATAAAAAGGGGCCGTCTCAACACCCTCAAGACCTGCATGAACAATACCAGCAAGTCTTGAAACTTCTATCCCGTACTGAGAACAAAAATACCTGTTCGGTTTAAACACGAACTGCTCAGTACCAACAAAAGGAATAATCACTCCACTGGGTGTATTATAAAGAATTTTTGTTGCACTTGCTAAAGACTTCTGAGGGGAGTCAGCCTGAATTACTACGGGAAAAAAGAAAATGTCGTCTGGTAAATCTAGACAATTTTTTTCTGGAGCATATGTTATAGAGCAACGAGTTGAATCAAAACACGATAGTATTTCTTTTTTCCATCTAGCTTCGTCTAAGTTCTGAGGTCTATCCCAACCGTAAACAACAATTAATTTATTTTTAATACCCTTAGGATCAGCAAGCATTGAATAATTATCAACCTCAATCCCGCAACGAAGTGAAACAAAACGAATCCAATGCAAACGATTTAAATGCACGTACATATCTTTTCCATATTGTTCTATTTCTTCAAGTGAGGTTTCCGCTGGAAATGTAATTGAGAACTCAGCTGTTTGTGCTGAAAGCTTTGGAAATAGTTCAAAAGGTATAATAGACCAAGCAATACAACCAATCAGTATACATATGATCGTTATAACCATTGATTTAGACCCATTTGCTAATGTGCGTATGAGATTATTTTTATACCACGATGTTAATTTGACTAATAATACATCTTCATGAACATCATGATTAAACTGTTTGATTAAAATACATATAAGCGAAGGCAAAGCTGTTACTGAAAGCAAACACGAAATGATAACTGAAGCTATAACTGAAATAGCAATGTCGGAAAAAAGGCTAGGGATCAAACCATTCATAAGAAAAACAGGCAAGAAGACTATACATGTAGTAATAGCAGACCCAGTGTTTGATCTAGATACCGCGTAAACGGCAGACTCAATTGTTTCTGTATTTAATAAACCACGTTTTTTTCGATATATTATAATTGACTCCATCACGACAGTTCCTGCATCAACAACCATTCCTATTCCAATTGCAAGACCCGTCAAAGAAATTACATTTATAGTTTTTCCAAATATATATAATACCGACACAGACAAAATAAGAGACACCGGTATAATAAAAGATAGCAACAAGGCACGAGGAAGAGAGCGATAAACATAAAAAATTACGCCGAGCACAACAAGCACCGAAAAAAAAGCTGCTACAATCAAATCTTTTAGTGTTTTTTTAATAATCTCTGACGAGTCGTGTTCAACTTTAATTATTATTGTATTACCATATTGACTATTCATGCGTGAAATTTCTCGTTGCACTCTGTTTGATACGCGTAACGGACTTTCTTCTAAGGTTTTTACTATTCCTAAACGAATGCACGATTTTCCTTCATACAAATAAAATGATTCACGATCACTTTCCCCAAATGATACATTTCCAATATCTGAAAGCCTAATTGCAACAGAATTTTCTTTATGGGAAATAAAAAGAGGACAGGATTGCATCGCATTCAAATCTGGAAAAAGAGCAGCTGTCTTTACCATTAACTCATCTTTTCCATCTTTTACTGAGCCCGCAGGATATTCAAGATTTGCATTGCCAAGCATTTCTGCAATCGAAAACAAATCGATGCCCCGAGCTTCTGCAAAACCATCCTGTATATGAATTTCGACTCGGCGTTTTGTTCCGCCATATAAACGCACTTCTCCAATACCTGGAATTCGTTGAAATCGTTCTCGTAAATCTGAATCAACTATTTGACGAGCAGACGCAAGATCATCGCCTGGAATAACGACAAGGCTCATAGTTTCAACACGCCCATAATCTCTTAGGACCACCGGTTTCTCACATCGCGAAGGAAGTCGAGGATATACAGAGTCAATAATTTCTCTACTTTGAAGCAGTGCGTCTGAAACATTTACACCCCAATGCAAATTAATACGTAACAATGAAAGACCATTGCGGGAAACAGATTCAATATTTTTTAAACCTCTAAGAGAAGCCACAGAATTTTCAAGAGGAATAGTAACAGATTCACGAATCTCATCAGAACTAATACCCTTATATTTTACAGCTATAATAATTGACCGTGGAGGCATGGGAGGCATATTGTCGATACTTATAAAAAAACAACTCATAACACCTGCAGTTAATATCCCAAGAACAATCATGAGCATTGACACTGGATGCATTACTGAAAAATGAATTATATGGCGCATGCATTATCCTTTATTAATAAACACTTTCCATACGTTATTTGAGGTGTTTCCCAAATCGTCTCGTAAGTCTTTAACTGTATATTCAATAATCCCTCGATCAAGAGTGTTCTCTACCTCGAGTTTTATACGAATAACTATCTTTTTTTTATCTAAAAAATTTAAATCAGTATCTTTTTCAACAACTGTTCTGAAAGTATCAAGGAGGCTATCATCCCAAGATAAAACATCAACTGAACGCATACGAATTGTTACACACATATTAGTTGGTGAAATAGTTATACCGTTCATAGCTGATACATGAGAAATAGTTTTTGCATTATTAGATACAGAAACAACAACATACAGAACTGACGTTACTGTTTCGTTTTGTGGAAACCACTCTGCTGGAAGAATTAGATCAGTATAATTATATTGAGGCGCAATTGCGAAAAGATCTTTTTCACAGCCGGTTTCTATGAAAGCCTTGTGTACTATAACAGGACGGAACTTTTCCATATTTACTGATATAGGATATTTTCGGGTTTCTTGCGTTCTATTTCCAGCGGTATCTGATATACCATTTTCAATTATGAGGCTTCCGTTATATTGCCAAGCAGGTTGTTGAGAAAAAGAAATAATTACTTCACGGTGGCTTTCTTTATTACAGGTTATTGTTGCGTCAAGGTTTGGATAAAAAAATATACGTGATGCTATGGAAGCTTCACTAATTTCTTCATCAAAAGCTAATTTTATTTTTACATTATTTCCAATTTGTGTGTTAATATTTTCTGTCAATGTAACTGATTCTTCTTCATCAAAGGAACACGAAACAGTATAATCAGGAGCTAACATGTCCTGCCCTGTAAGAAAAAAAGTTCGATATGGTTCAGTTAATTTATTTTCGCTGTAATCAACAAGGTCCTGTTTTATTGTGAAAAGATATGTAGTATTCATACGAAGATTTTTTTTTGGAAAAATATGTAGCACACAACCATTTTCTTCTAATAAATGCAAATACTCAAAAGGAGGATTAAAATCTATTGCTTCAAAAATACAATTTGACAGAATAGGTTCACTAAAATCTACTTGTAATTCACAAATTTCTGGTAAAACAATTTCTCCACATGAAGGCACGGTAGCTTTTACCCGAGGAGGAACTAATTCTTTACGTGTTGAAAACTTTCGCGTGTATTTTTTATCGAGTGAAATACCATTGCTAGTCTCTACATTTTGAGTAACTAAAAGCTCATAATCAACATTTTTTGTAAACTGTTTAAACGGAATAAATGTTACTGTTTTACCAGCATAGGAAAATCTACCCCGCAGCAAAGCACCATTTCCTAAAAGGCTAAATGAGTTTTCTAAAGTAGCTTTTTTGGGTTCTTGAGAAAAAACAATTTTTATTTCATTAAGTTTTTCAGCGTGAACAAACCCGTTTGGGACTGAAATTTCAACAATTTCTAATTCTGGAAGCAACTCGTTGGCACAACTGAGAATTATTGTAAACAAAATTCCTGCTAATGCAAGCTTATAGTAATGCATAAATCCTCCTCTAAAAAGCGTCCTGTTCCATTTTCTGCTCCATTCTTCCCACCTTGAACTGTAAGGGAATAAAAGTACGGAACCTCTTCTGAATCAATGCTAAAATTCTCCCAAAGTAACGAAACCCTTTCCCCTGTTTCATTCCAATACACACTCGTTAGATGCGGATACACTGCAGATGCGGGAAAAACAGGAGCAAAAGAAATGTTCTTTAAAACCGTTGGGCGAGTTGCCGCTTCAATGCTTGTAGAGAAATGAATACGAATTTCGACAATATAACCCGACACAGTATAATCATAAATAAGGTCGCGATTAGAAAAGTCTGTGATAGAAGAATTTGATCCTAAATCAATTTCTTTAATGCGTAAAAAATCAAATCCAGGTGTAAAAAATACCACACAGTCTTCACGAAGTGACAATCCTGATTCGGCAGTTGCACTATTAGAAACTGTAATCGTGTATCGGGTATTACTTTTAAAAGGCTCAATTGGTGTAAAGATAAATCTATCTAAAGATCCTTCAAGGGCACTTACGTCTCCCTTGCATGAAGGGAGTATGGTAATAGAAGAAAATGTTTTTACTCGTTCCATGGGGCAAGAAAACATAATTCCAATCGGTTGCATCTCATAAAGATTTTCATCAAGAACCTTCTCTTCAAACCATACGTTGTTATTATTAGAATCTACAGGACAAATTGAAAGAATAGAGGGAATTTCTTTTTCAACAGGGCCATGAAATTTTCCTGTTCTACAATTTAAAAGTATGTAATTGTAAGCGGAGATGGTATCAGTTATACGCCACTGGTACGAAATATTATTTCGCCACCCATTTTTCGGGAAAATTTCTATAAAACAATAGTCTTCGGAAAAAACACAGTAATGCTCATCGTTTGGTGTAAGCGAAAAGTCGTTCAAAAATGATGCAACATTTATAGGATCATTAAATTTAAACTGTAATTTTTCTTTATAAGAAACGTATTTTTCATCGAGGGGAGAATATTCAATCAGTTCGAATGTATGATTATTTTTTTCGCGGTAAAAAAACTTATCAAAAGAAACCTTGTAGCTTCGACCATCTTGCAATATGAGAGTACCGTTCAGATCACAATGATAACGTCGTCCTGGTTTCCATCCGTCAAGAGGAAAAATAGTTACTTTTTTCTTATTCCATTCAAATCGAACTGGAATTGGAGAGCCATCCATAGTGAGTTGAAATATTTCTTCAAAACCTAGATGCCTCGGTTCATTTGAAAAACTCAGCGTTACATACGTTGCACAAAAAGAAGCATCGTGTCCCATTATGTTGCTATCAATGGTAAAAACTTCATTTGTTACCATTGAGCACCCTGAACAGAAACACACAACTAAAAAAAAGTTTTTCGTTAAGAATAATTTATTGTACATACTGCCCCTCACGTATACACAAAGACGGACAATCAATAATTATTTCTCCCTCGGGTAACCCTTCAGATATCCACAGAAGTCCATCACGTTTGTTCTGTATTGAAATTTTCCGTCGCACAGCTATTCCATTAACTACACAAAAAACACAGGTTTCTTTTTGATCACTGTAAAGCATTGCAGTTTCGGGAATTGTAATTAAATCTTTTGGTTCATGGCGATTTATTACACAGTGCAAAAACATCCCAGGCATTAATTCGCCACTGCTATTTTCAAATTCAGCCTTAACACTAAAGCTTCCACTTCCAGGATCAGCCATAGGTGATATTTCAGATACTTCGGTCATAATGACTTTGTTTACCGAAGGAATTTCTAATCTTATAGATTTCCCAATTGAATAAAACGAAATATCTGATTCTTGAACAGGAAACACAGCTACAGCAGTATGTGTATCAATAACAGTAAGAACTTTTTCATTCTCACGTATGTATTCTCCTCGTTCATAATACCGTGCACCTACTATTCCTGTTATGGGAGATTTTAGTTTTAACTCTTCCACAAGGCGATCTGATGAATATAACTCTCTCTCAGCATTTTCAAGAATAGTTTCAGACGAAGCTACTTGTGCTTGAGCTCTACGGCTGTTAAGAAAAAGGATTTGTTTGCGTCGATCATCAAAATCATCTGCCGGAATTATTTGATTTTCTATTAAGTCAGAATCACGCAAACCTAAACTCGCTATTTGCAAATCATGTTCCATGCTCTGAACTTGGGCAGCAAGAGAAAAAACCATAAGTTCATTTTCTTTTATAGTATTTTCCGTAACGCCACCGAGAGCAGCTAACTCCTTTTGAATATTGAAAAAGTTTTTTGAGTTTGCAAGTTCACGTTTTTTTTGTTGCAGTGATATTTCAGATTGCTCATAGAAAATCATTTTATTTTCTAGGCCTAGTTTAGTTTCCCAGGATTGCACGAGCGCAATATCTCTGCCTATTATAGCTGTTGACACCGCGTTTTTGCATTGTTCTCTGTGTATTTCTAATTGAATATTTTTTAACTCTGCAACTGTTTCTCCCTTTGAAATTCGATCACCGTCTCGTACATTAAATGTTTCGAGAACCCCAGCTACCTGTGCTGTTATATCATGTTTTGTTAACCAAGAAACTGTTCCAAAGCTGCGTATCTCATCTAAATATTTTGTATATTCTGCGGTAACCGTTATTATTTCTGGCAATAATTCTTCAGCGTCCATTTTACTGGTCTTATCCCGTGAGTAAACGGCAATACATGCGCCAATCCCTATTATGATAAATAACACCAAGAAAAACTTTCTTTTATTATTATTTTTCATTATCACCTCGTATAATTTCGATAGGAAGATCTAAAAGTATTTCGAGAGACTTTCGTACTGCCTGTAATTGAACTTCTTTTTCAAATAAACCAATTTTAGCCGCAGATAGATCAATTAACTGTTGCAGATAATCCATTACCTTAATTTCACCAAGTTCTTTTCGAAGAAAATCGATCTTCAATCGTTTGTCCATAAGGGTTAATGTTTTTCGTTGTAATTCAATATTATCTACTAGGCAATCATGTTCATACACAGCATTGCTAACAGTAAATTCCAAATCCCTAAGAGTGTGCTCAATTTCCGCTTGCTCACTTTGACTATCAAGGTGTGCAATTTTTCGTTCACAACCTACGGTACTACTTGATAAAATTTTTGTTTCCCCGGAATTACTCACACTCTGAAGAGTTCCTTTTTTCCAACCTGTGCCAGAAGAAAAGGTCGCTGGAAAATACCTGTTTAAGAATGCTATAGTACAGCGCAAAGAATATACCGGTTCAGTTAATGGCCATGATTTCCCAGAAAACGAAACGGAACCTTGAAGGGTAATTGAAGGGAGATTTCGCCGCTCATCATAACGTCTAATTTTTTCCCGGTAACTATGTTCGCATCTCATCCGTTGAATCGCAACACTTACCATTTTTGCGCGTGAGACTAAATAGTTTTCCAAGTCCTGTAAATAGAATATGCTTTCTTTTGATATTTCTTCATTTTTTATTACAATTGGGGTCTGCGGAGATAATCCCATACACACTCGGAAATACTGGAGTGCTTGATCTGCTTCCCAAAGGGCATTTCTAAAATCAGATGCAACAGATGCATAAGCAATTTGATATTCTAAATAATCTGTTTCAAGAGTCTTGCCAAGTTCAGTTTCTCGTTCTAAAATTAGTAGCTGTTTTTTTGCTGAATCTAACAAGTTTTTTTTTACTTCACCCTTTTTTCCTGTAAGGATTGCTTGAAAATAAGCAGTAACTACAGAAGCCTCAAATTGTTTTTCTTTTACAAGATAATCCTTGTACTCATATTCAGCTGAGGCTCGACCCAGTTTATAATCAAGAAAACTACGGCCTCCATTAAATACTGGTTGAGTTACGAATAGTTGAACATTCTTTGTGCGTGAATCAGGAGCTAGAACTGCAATACTATCATTCTCGGCAATTGAAAATGAAATTTCTGGTAAAAAATCCCGAAATGACATTCTACGCAAATGTAAATTTTCTAAAACACGTTGATGCTGAAGAAACAATTGCTGTGAATTGTTTCGAGCAAAAACAACAGCCTGAGCTGCAGAGGTAATAGTAGTTACCGATTCTGCTGTGCACAAAGAGCACATAATAATGAAGAATAGCCAGCAGATATATCTCATTTTTTTAACACTGCACTATTCAAGAATTTTTTATGTATCGCACAAGAAAGCCGATAAACCTGATCTTGTAAAAAAACTGAAGAAACAATGGTCTTCTTCCCCTGAATACTCCGAGATACACCACCGATAATCTGGCCAGTATGATCATAAAAAAGAGAAGTAGAATATAAGGATTTAATTTGTTTTATTCCATTAAAATACGAACGTTCAACAAGAGAAATATCTAAATAAACAGAATCTTTATTAGAAAAATTTTCTTGTAGACCTAGATATGCGAACATACTATTTTTCACTTCTGTTTCCATTTCTTCTCGCACAATATAATCAACTACCACATTTATTTTCCGTACGTTAACCTCTCTCATGGAAAACTGCGCAGCAGATTCACTGTTATAAATTAACACCCGTTGCGAGGCACAAGAAACACTCATAATAATAGCAAAAAAAAGTATTACGACATCAAAGTTCTTTCTCATCCTCCCCCCCTTTAGCTAGCATTTTTTTGAGATGCAAAATCGCACGACCCAATTCACCTGTTTTTCCGCTAACCACCGAAGCTTTTTCCAAAGACATGTTGGATCGATTTTCCAAATCAAGCCCATACCAAATTCCCGCTTGATCTAAATATACTCGAGCAGATTCTTCTAAATATGCTTCAGCTCGAGCGAGCATTCCGATTTGGGTTTCAAAATTATTGAGTGCTTCAGCGAGCTGGGCATATTGATAGTAAAAGCGCCAATCAGAACTGTTTATTGCAAGTTCTTCTAGCAAGATCCGTTCAGCTTTATCATACTCTCCAAGAGAAATCAGGCATCGAATTCGCCATAGTCGTGCCTCTGTATATTCTGGACAATCTTTTACCAGTTTGTAAAATAATTCGAGCGCGGTTTCAGTATCTCCGTGAAAATAACGAAGTTTTCCGAGTAAAAATCGTGAAGGAAGAAACTTTGGATCGAGCTCACAAATTTGTTCTACTGAATCCATTGAGCGATCAAGATTACCTGAAGCATACTCCTCCACAGCTCTAACATACGCGCTCTCCGTCTCCTCACGAGAAATTCGTGTGCACGAAGTTGCGCACACAGTGGTTACAGCCAAGCAGGCGAGGACCGGTATTAGAGCAGAAATAAAATTTTCCATACTGTTTATATATGTATAATAGA
>DUOS01000068.1 GCA_012838745.1 Treponema sp.
AATTCTTTTTGCCATCCTTTTTTCCTTTCTTTGCATCGCAACCTACTTTAGTACCATAGAAGTAAATGGGCTACGGCAACTTAGTCTATCTGATTTTGAAGTAGGTAAGGTTGCTGATCGTGATGTTATTGCGAGTAGAGAACTTTCATACATAGATGAAGAAGCTACTCGTATTCGCCTTGAAGCGAGAAAAAAGCTTGTTCCAGCAGTATTCAAATATGATGATGTTATTGCTATAGCGATGAGTGAATCATTTCGTACTTTTACTAATTTTCTCGAAGAACTCTTTATTAAAAAATTACCACGAGAACAGTTCGTTTTGGAATTTCAACAAGAATATCCAGGTGTCCTTAATCCTGCTGAATTGAAAATTCTTTATGCAGAACAGAACAAGGAAGACCTAATAAAATCTTCTAGAAGTGTTTATAGACAGTTGCTAACTGATGGTGTAGCTGCTTTTCCCGATGAAGGCATGGAAAATTTTAATAGTAACCTAATTGAGATAATTCGCCAGCGGAATGGCCGAGAAGAGCGGAATGAAGTATCCAAAGACACAATGATTACCATAAAATCTCTTGATACATGGATAAAAAACACGGTTAGTTTACTTTCCATAAAGACAATACCCTGGAAAACTATCAGTATGATCGTTACTCCATTTGTTCATGAAAGTATTCTTTTCCAAGGTGACGAAAGCGAAAAGAAAATGGACTCGTCTTTGCGTCAGGTTACACCAGTTAAAGTTTCCTTGAATAAGGGACAAAAAATTATAAAACGTGGATTTATAATCACGGATGATAGCTATCTTCAGCTGGAAGCACTCGCCCTTTCTGGTGTCCAACTGAACTCTAGGAAATTCTTTGCTTCGTTAATGTGGATCGCACTGATAGCATTGCTTGCTTTGTTTGTTTTTTCACCTATTATAACCGGTATTCGTTTAGAATTTAGAATGAGTGTCGTATTGTCAATTTCTTTTTTCGTTTTGTTTTTAATAACTCTGATTGCACGTAAGGGTGTCACGTTTTCAATGCCGTTAGACACAGCAATCCTCCTTCCTGCAGCACTTATTAGCATGCTGATAACAATTCTTCTCAATAAACGACTTGCGGTACTCAATGCCTTTGTTTGCTCTATGGGGGTATATGTTGCTTCAGATTTTTTTGCGGCTACTGCTATTTTTACCCTTCTTTCTGGGGTAGCTGGAGCAAGTGTTGTTCAGATTTCTGGAAAAAGAATTGACTTAGTAAAGTCAGCAGGTTTTTTAGCGCTTATTAATCCACTTATTATGCTGGCTTTGGTAGGTATTATTCCCGATAAAACTCAGGATATACCAGCTGTGCTTATGGGATCTTCGGTAAACGGTTTTATGAGCGGTATATTGGTATTAGGATTTTTGCCAATTTTGGAAACTCTTTTGAATACATCCACCAGCTTTAGACTCATGGAATTCTCTGATCTCAATTCTCCAATAATGAAAAAGATGCTTCTTACGGCTTCTGGAACCTATAACCATTCAATTATGGTTGCGACTTTAGCCGAAAGTGCTTGCCGTGAAATTGGTGCGGACCCCTTGTTGGCCCGTGTTGGTGCTTATTATCATGATATTGGAAAAATGGATCAAAGCGAATATTTTATAGAAAATCAAAGTGATCATAATCGTCATGTAGATATTAATCCTCGCCTTTCCGCCACAGTTATACGTAGTCATGTAAAACAAGGGATGGAAAAAGCCCGCCAAATGCGTTTACCACGAGAAGTTATTGATATTATTTCCGAACATCATGGGAATAGTCTGATTTCTTATTTTTATAGTGAAGAAAAAAAAGTAAGTGAAGATGTTGATCCAGAAGATTTTACCTATCCTGGAAATCCGCCTAAGACTCGTGAATCTGCTGTGGTCATGCTTGCGGATGTTGTAGAAGCAGCCTGCAGAACTCTAGAAAAACCATCTGTAACTCGGCTAGAGAAGTTTATAGATGAGTTGATAAACTATAAAATTGAAACTAAACAACTTGATAACTGTGATTTAACCTTTCGAGAAGTTGGAATCATAAAAAAAACTTTCTTAAAAATACTTGCTGGATATTATCATTCCCGTATAGAATATCCAAACCAAAAAAGTGGTGAATCTGGTGAAGCAGAGCGAGTGCAAGAACCAATAACACAAAAAGGTATACAACAAAAAAAGGAGCCTTCCACTACAAGAAATAAACGGAAGAAAAAAAACAATGGCTAACAAAATATCTGTTGAACCGCATGAAAGTACAGAAAAGCAATCTTGGATGGATAATGTAGCTTCTTTTGTAGATTTAATTTTACGTTATTTAGAGATAGATCAGTGGGAACTTTCTATCTTGTTTTGTGGAGATTCTTATATATCAGAATTAAACAAAAAATATAGATCTGTTGAAGGTCCTACCGACGTGCTTTCTTTTGAACAGGGAGACGAATACATTGATGAAAATGACGAAACGTGGTTTACGGCAGGTGATATCCTAATTAGTGTCGATACTCTCATGAACAACGCTCAAATATTTGAAGTTACTATAAATGAAGAATTAAAAAGACTTCTTATTCATGGGGTACTCCATTTAAATGATATGGATCATGCTACTAATGATCCTGATGAACAAATGTTACAGCTTCAGGAACGTATCCTAGGAAATTTTCCTTCAATTATTCTGATAAAGGAATAGAGAATGGGTCTCATAAAAAAAATCTTTAAAACAAAAAAATCAAAATCTGATGCCGTACTCCATGAAAGTATTGATCAGGCTCTTAATGACGAAGAACGCGACATGATACGTGGTATCGTTGATTTATCTGAAACATCAGTCAAAGAAGTAATGGTACCTCGCATAGATGTAGACTTTATTGCGATTGAGACTAAAGGTGAAGATCTAATCGGTAAAGTAACCAAAAGCGGCCATTCGCGGTTTCCTGTATATAAGGATTCGATCGACAATGTAGTTGGGATATTATATGTCAAAGATTTATTAGCACTTTTAAATAAAAAAGAGGAAATAAATCTAGAAAAAATTGTAAGGAAACCTTTTTTTGTTCCTGAATCAAAAAGAATTGATTCCCTTCTTCGAGAGTTCAAGCGTCGCCACGTTCATATTGCGATTGGGATAGATGAATATGGCGGTGTTTCTGGTATTGTGTGTATGGAAGATATAATCGAAGAGATTGTTGGAGACATACAAGATGAATTTGACAATGAACGTGAAGATATTCTTCCCATCGGTGATGGTGTATGGCTTTGTGATGCGCGTATGAACCTTGATGAACTCGATGAAATATTTGCTGGTGCGATTGAAGATGATGAAGAATTTGAGACTCTCGGTGGTTTTGTCTTTGACCTTTTTGGTAAAATACCGGTAAAATATGAAAAGCTTTCATGGAAGAATTTTGACTTTATAATTCAGGATATGGAAGGGCATAAAATAAATACAGTAAAGATAATATTGAAAAAGGAAGGCTAAAAGTATGAAAAAACTAGGAGTACTCGCGTGTATCAGTCTCATGGTGACCGTCTCCTCCTTGTTTGCCGATCCTGTTGCACTTCTCTCTGCTGCTCAAGAGCGCCAATTTAAAGAAGACTGGTATGGTGCAATAGAATATTATCAAGAAGCCTTACGAGAAAATTCTGCTTATAACAGCGCATACAAAGGATTAGCTACGTGTTTTTATTCAATTGGAGAATATGAACAAGCCTTAAAACAGATAGAAAATGCACTTTACTTTAAAAAAGATGACCCTGAGTTAATTAGTCTTAAAGGGTTTATCTCTATTGGCTTAGGCGATCTTAAAAGTGCCACTACTCTTTTTTCCCAAGTGTTAAAGGCTTGGCCAAACGATACTAATGC
>DUOS01000001.1 GCA_012838745.1 Treponema sp.
AATTTTAATATAAATTGTGCTTTATGTGTGCTGGCGAACAGATGGGATGAAATTTCTAACGTATAGTTACTATATCTCAAGCTAAGGAATAGGAGGCATAAAGATGCCGTTGATTCAATTAATTCTTGTGTTGGTCGCGTTTGGTGTGGCTATGTGGTTGATTAATAATTATGTACCAATGAGTGCGGGGATTAAGAACCTGCTAAATGTTGTGGTAGTAATTGTTTTGATTCTGTATGTTCTAAGTGCGTTTGGGGTTATTGGTTCTTTGTCTGCAATAAGAATAGGCAGGTAGCTATGACACAAAGTGAATATGTGGAAAAAAAGCGAAAATTTCTTGATGACTTGAATGTTGAAATGAAGCTCTTGGAAGCAAAGGCGCACAAATCAAAAGAAGATGCAAAAGGTGACTACAAAGCGCATCTGTGCGGTATTGCACCACTACTTTCATTTTATGGTGTATAATTAATATGACTACACTGTTTTATGGAATAGTTGCGGAGTAGGTTTTTTGATCTCTTCGGTGACTGATTTCAAGAGATTCTGTATGTCTATTTTTATAAAGAAAGGAGAAAAAGATGGGTTTATTATCGCTTCTTGGTGTTGTTTTAATTGTTTTGATCGTAATCGCGATCTTGTAAATGTGGAGCTTGGATGATTGAACTGAAATCTGTTGGAAAAAGTTTTGGAAAGATTATGGCGGTGGATAATATCTCCCTTTCTACTAAAGATGGTGAGATTTTTGGAATTCTGGGGCCAAACGGCGCAGGAAAATCTACGATAATCAAGATGATAATGAATATCCTCGTCCCAGATTCCGGTTCGATCCTTTTTGATGGAAGGCCTATCTGTGAAGCAGATAAGGATCGAATAGGCTACCTTCCAGAAGAAAAGGGTCTATATAGGAAGGTGCGAATTGACAAGATGCTTCTTTATTTTGCCAGCCTTAAAAATGTAGATCGAAAAATTGCTGAAAAAAATCTCGATGAATGGTTAGACCGCTTACACTTATCAGATTGGAAGACTGCGACGCCCGAGGCGCTTTCCAAGGGGATGACACAAAAGATTCAGTTTATTTCTTCCATACTACACGATCCTGATTTTATCTTTTTAGACGAACCTTTTTCTGGTCTCGATCCGGTGAATACCGATGTGCTCCGCGCGGCAATCCATGATCTCGGGCAGATGGGTAAGACTATTCTTTTTTCTACCCACAATATGGAAATCGCAGAGAAAATATGTTCGCGCATACTTATTATCAATAATGGACACGAGGTAATTTCAGGCTCTTTGAAAGACATTAAGGATCGTTATGGTCGCAACACTGTTGTTGTTGAATTCGATGGAACGATCGATTTTACCGCTTTGAAGGGGTTGGTTTCTAAGAGTACCCGTTTTCCGCGATGGGCAGAATTTGATCTTGTTGACGGCGCAAGTCCACAGGCTCTTTTGCGTATCCTGCTCGATCATGTTACCGTGAGAAAGTTCGAGGTTCTTGCTCCGTCTCTACACAATATTTTTGTGGATTTGATTGGTAATAGCGAAGTGGTAGGTCCTAAAAGAGTGAGTACGATACGATGACAAAGCTTGCAAAAATAATACGAATGGAATTCCTCCTCACTGTCGCAAACAAGGTGTTTGTAATACTTACCCTGCTTGGACCTTTTCTTATCGCTGGGGTTATTTTCTTGCCGGGATATCTTGCTCAGTCTAACGAATCCATGAATAACTCTATTGTTGCAATAGCCCTTGTTAACGCTGATTCTCGCTTTATCGATGATGTAGCACCGGTGTTACGTCAGTCTGGTATCGAAGTAACTGCGGTTAAAAGAGGGGATTCAACTCAAAACTTTCGGCATCTTTTTGAGAGCTTCAATGGCTATGTTATAATTCCTGAAGATCTTTCGGACGTTGCACGCTTGCAATATGTTTCGAATATATCTGCTGATTTTCGTGTTTCAGATGCTTTGCAACTAGTACTTGGACAGGCTATCGTTGCACGAAAACTTGAAGCAGCAGATATTTCTGTAGCAAAGGCTGCTTTGTTGATGAGCCCTCCCATCCTGGAATCTTTGCGGCTTATGCCAAACGGAGAGACTGAAAAAACTCCCGAGTTTGTATCAGTTCTCATGGCCGGTCTTATGTTTTCCATTCTTCTGTATATGACTGTGCTTCTCTACGGCCAGGCTATTGGAAGGTCTGTACTTTCAGAAAAGACGAATAAAACCGTGGAGATTCTTCTCTCTTCGGTACGCCCCACTGATTTGCTTTTTGGGAAGATACTCGGTAAAGCATTAGCGAGTCTTCTGCAATACGGGATTTGGGTTGCCTCTGGAGTTGTAGTGATGAAGGTATTTGGAGCAAGGTTAGGTTTCTCCTCTGGTATTAATCTTTCTGCTGCTACTTTTGCCTATCTTATCTTGTTTTTTATTCTCGCATTCTTTCTTTTTTGTTCTATATATGCAGCCTTGGGCGCGGCTTCTCAAGATGAACCGCACCTTGCGCAACTCTCTTGGCCTGTCGTCATTTTTTTAATGATCCCAGTGGTCATGATTTCCTCTATAATAACTGCGCCTCATTCAACGCTGATTGTGGGTTTATCATTTTTCCCGCTTACTGCGCCTATTGTCATGTTCTTGAGAATTTTAATGGGTGCCGTTCAACCCTGGGAAATCCTAGTTTCAATCTCCCTTGTTATTGCCACTACAGCAGTTGTAGTTTGGCTTTCTTCTAGAATATTTAGAGTAGGAATTCTTATGACGGGAAAGCGTTTCACCTTTCGAGAAGT